>CALISX010000344.1 GCA_938041725.1 uncultured Lachnoanaerobaculum sp. | reverse complement strand
CGGCAGTGCTCCAAGGCTCCCCAAAAATCCCAGATCCAGATTGTCCGTTTCAAACTCAATCAATCCCTGTTCAATCTGTGAGGTTTTTTCTTCTGCCTCTCCCAAGGCTCCGCCTCCCTCCAATCGTTTTGGCACCAGAACGCCCTTCACATCCAGACAATCGTCAAAGCTGGTATCCAGCATGGCAAAGGACTTATCATAGACCACCGCCGGCAGCGCAGCCTCCGAGTTTTTGAGCGTATCCATGGCGATACGGTCTGTGGTCTTAGACCCTATAGGGATGTCCTCAGAGAGAAGAACCGATCCCCAGAAGGAAAGGCGGGTAGGTGTGCCGGACACTGCATCTTTGGAGAGATATTCAAAATTGATCTCCCGGATATCCAGAGAAAATCCCTCCATATGGACGGGAGCCGCCTTATCCAAGGTTGCCCAGGCATGGAGCTTGTCAGTATTATTGTCTGCATAGGTATCTGTCTTTTTCGCCGGAATCACCATATTGGTGAATTTCATCGGCTCTTTCAACTGAATTTCCGGCGTCTCCAGTTCCATGGATCCGCCAATTTTCATTCCCTCCGGCTTCAGAAAGCCTCCGTCGATGGTGAGGCTGGTTCCCTGTCCTACAAAATCTTCTATAACCGTAGGAGCAACTGAGCAAAGGAACTCTCCGCCTTTTCCGTCTTCATTGTCCTCCTTGTTGGTATAGAGCTTGACGTTCACCCATTTGTCATTGAACAGCTCCAGCGCCACTTCTGCATCAATCTCCAGATTGACCTTATTGGCATACATATCGAGAAGACAGTTCTTCACCTTCACCTTTTTAAAGCCCCCCAGCTGTTCGCCGAAAGAGGCGGGAACGCCTTCTTCATTATAGAGAAACGTCTGGTAATTAAAACCGTTCAGATCATAAATCATCTCTCCTTCCGCCAGCTTAAACTCTATAGACTTACCGCTCTGTGTCCTTACAAAGGCCGGGGGCAGCTCCAGATTCCCCCCCTTCAAGACCATTCCTACCCAGAAGGGCTTTTGTGTCTCCTGGGGTGTCTGGGTTTCTGCAGGTGCCGGAATAAATCCGTCCCGATCCAGGTCGATGCTGATTTCCGTAGGTGATACAATGATTCCCTGATTCCTCTGGTCATCCATCTTAAGGCTTCGTTCCGCTATACGAACCGGTGTCAGGTTAGCATTCTCCACAAGGAAGCCCTCTCCCTTCCAGTTGTTTACATTAAATTTAGCAAAAGCACAGTTTCTTTGCATTTCCGCATCTGCAGGAACAATCAAAAGACCATTTTTTTGTACTGTTTGTCCAAACTTGATAAAGAACTCATTCATCGTCATATCACCATGCTGTTCTTTATCGTACTTGGGATCCATCATATAGTCCATGGAACTCAGCAGGCTATGACTGCTGGCATAATTTCCCGGGACCCCTCCACCTGTATAAGCTGCCTGCTCAAAAGGAAGAATAATTCTGCCATAAATAAATCCCTCGTCTGTAGGAACACCATTTTTGTAGACAAGGCTTGCACACACCTTAAGTCCTGCTCCGCCGGGAACAAGCAGCTGCAGGAATTGCTCTTCCTCCCCCCGTGCCTCGCTTGAGGTTTCCAGCTTTCCTGTGATTCTTCCATGGGCATCACAGGAAAGGTCAGAGGAAACCATACGAATTCCTTCGTTATTCAAAGTTTCAAGAGGTGCTTTCAATGTGGCTTCCGTCTTAAAGGAAAGAACTTTTTCCGAGTCTTTATTGGTATCCAGTGAAATCTCAAGAGAGGATACCCGGTCAATCATAAGCCTGTCCAGGCGAATCTTTGGAAGAACACTCCATTGCCTTTCCTTGACAGTAATATAAATTTTATTTGTTGCCCAGATCGTTCCGTCTGTAAAGGCAAATCCTGCCAGGTTGCCAATCAGATTCTTGCTGGGATCCACATTTTGAACATATCCGCTTACTTTGCCCATCCCATTCCTGGCAATATTCAGTGAGCTGATGGTAACTCCGATTTCTTCAAGCTTATAGGGCTTATCCACATAAATGACAGCGTCGCTGAAAAAGGTTTCTCCGTCCCTCTCCTCAAAGAAGGCATTGACAATGCGTACCGGCAGAACCTGACCGGTGCCGGGCTCTCCAAAGACCAGGTCTGCACTTCCCCTGTAACCCACGTTTGCGATAAGCGAATTTGATTTCTCCAAAACGATATTCTTGAGAGTGTATTTCGCAAAGATCCCAGAGGCGCTTTTGTATGTGTTCGTTAGCGCACTGCCGGATTCAAGATCCGGTCTTTGTACAATGGGCCTTGGGGTACTTATGTCCCATCTAAGAGGCTGCAAAGCGAAGTGCTTCGCCCTTGCCAGAGAACTTCCCCAGGAAAAACACTCTGGCTCCACAGAGAAGGAAATAAGATCTCCTGCAGCTATCCGTATGGGCGGCTGGCTGGGTGCAGGAGGATTTTGTATCCAAAGCTGAATCGACTTCCTGTCCGTTCCGTAATCGTTATACGCCTCCAAACTTACCTCATAACCTCCGTATGGGAGATTTTCTGATACAATCAGTTGTTTGCTTTGGCTATCCACCGTAATCATATCAGTGACAGGACGGCCTGTGGACTCCATTAGCACTACGCGATAGGAAATCGGTTCACTTCCTTTCACGGTAAAGGGGATCGTTCCGCCCCTGCCATAAAAGAGATTGACCAAGTTCGAGTCAAAGGCTAGAACCGGAGGCTCACCCCTTGTCTCCGGCGCAGTGGGATGAGGCGTCACCACATCAAGGGTGAATTTTACCTCTGCACGACCGACATTGTTTAGAGCTGTGAGCGTTACTTCGTACTTGTCCTTGGGCATGGTCTTTGGGATCAGCACCTCTCTGGTTTCTTTCGAAACGGTGACCTCTCTTTCCAAAGGTCCATTTGCGTTGCTCACCGATACCTGGAAGCTGATCGGCTCTGTACCGCTGACTGCAAAGGGTACCTTCAATTCATTTCCCTGTTCCACCCTATAGTACAGCGGGTCCATGGAGAGTTGGGGTGCTTTTGCGGTTATCCGTGGAATGGTCTCCCTTGTAGGGATCTCCCTTATAGAAGGTGCCGTTGCAGGAGGCGCCGTTGTAGGAGGCGCTGTTGTAGGAGGCGCCGTTGTGGGAGGTGCCGTTGTTGTGGTTTCCTCTTGGGTAGTCTCCTCTTGGGTAGTAGTCTCTTGGGTAGTCTCCTCTTGAGAACTCTCCTCTTGGATGGTTTCCTCCTCGGGAATTTCCGTCTTGGGAAGCTCTACCGTCACCTTTTCTCTTGCCAGAATCGGCTCTGAAAAATCGCTCAAATACCCTCCGGTATCCAGAACCCGAACCTTGTACCAGTTTGTGGCGGCCCGATCTGCTTCACGATCTGACCAGCTCGGATAAAACACCAGGGGACTGGCCTGAACATAGGTGCCATCCTTCTCTGTAGAATAGTAAACGATATAACCGACTGTATCCTCCAGACACTGCTCCTGTGTCAGGCCATCCATGTGGGGCTCATTCCAGGATAGATTGATGGAGGGAAACTCCCCACCGCTGATGGTAAAGTCCAGCCCGTCAATCGGATCAAATCCGCGGTTTCTTCGCGGCGTCGCTTCTACCGGCTCCGGCCTGGTGGAGCCCAGCTCATCATCATTCCAGGCCTGTACGGTATAAAGATAGTGTGTTCCGTATTTGGCATCATGGTCGGTGATGGAAAGGGGCTTTTTGAGCCCTGTAGCCGAGTCAACCTGTTCCACTGTATCCTCATCCACAGGAAGCTCGCCAATCTTTTTCCATTCAACCAGGCCCATCATTTGAACACTCAGGTCTCGATACTCCGAAACCGCCAAGGGTCCCAATTCATGAATGATCTTCGAGTAAGCATCCTGACGCTGAACAATATCCAATTGCGATAGTCCTTGTGACAGGCTGTCTGGGCTTGACAGGTTTACTGTCTTAAAACTTTGAAGCACATTGGATGCTCCCCCTGAATCTGCCTGGACAGAATTTGTGCCTGATACAAGCATATTCGTGAGGAAATTATCATTTTCCGATGGAGTAGCAAAGATATACTTCAAAATTGAATCGTCAATTTGTTTGAGCTTCTTTACCGTGATCTTTGGAACCTCTGCCCGGTAAACTTCATAACGGGAGCAATACTCCACCGCAGAAAAATTCACCCTGATTCCGTCCTTGCTGGAAAGCGGAAGCAAAAGACTGGGGGTCTGAGGTGGCTTTGTGGAAGGCACCCGGAATTTCTCCACCGTGCCGACACTTGCCTCCACTCCCCATGGAGAAACAGCAGTGATTTTGTAGTAATAATAGTGGGCATGGCTCTGCTCCACGGGATCCGTATACTGTGTGCCGGAGATCAGATCTCCCACCAGTGTCCACTCCAGCTTGGATGCATCTGCCTCCTTTTTGAAATTCTTCACTTCACTGCGGTAGATACGGTAATGCTTAACCTGAAGATCCTGAGGCACCTCCCATTCCAGAAGGACAAATCCACCCTCCGGATCCTGGTTAATCGGAAGCCCATTGATGGTATCTAAGATGCCCATGGTGGTATCACCGGCATCTACGCCTAAGGAGCCTGCGGCACGGCCTGGCAGGCCGCCGATGCCTGACATACCGGCAGCTCCCTCACGCACCTCTTCCGTTTTTTCCATTTCCGCCGTTTCTTCCTCTGTGCCCTCCTCTGTCACAGGCTCCAGACAAATAAGGAAGAGATGATCTTGTCCCTTCGGTTCAAGTCCTTGAATAAGATACTGGTTCTGATCCAAAGCCTTTTCTGTCAGCTTTGTCCACTGCCCCAGCCCCATCAGGGCCTCACGGTCAAGGGTAGTCACATTTTCCAATGACAAGGAATCTGTGCGCAGCTGGTAGACTGCATACCCTTCCAGATCGTCTCCGCTGTAGG
>CALISX010000343.1 GCA_938041725.1 uncultured Lachnoanaerobaculum sp. | reverse complement strand
GGGCTTTGTCAAGAAAAAGCTTGCGTTAGGGGGCTTTCCCTGCTCTTTTAGGAATTATTATCAGGAAAAGAAGGACATTATTGAGTGTACGAAAACAGCGGATTATGGTAGAATGACCGTGACAAAAATCACATGGGAAGGGCCGGAACCCCGGGGGTTTCCGGGGCAGACAGGGGGATCTTGTCTGCAGGCAGCCGGCAGAGTATATTCCATAGGGAAAGGGGTACTATGAACGAATTAACACAGAAAAATTACCAGATCTGGCAAGGGCAGAAATTGGCTGATGCAGCCTTGACAAAAGAGCTGGAAAGCATTGCAGGCAAGGAGGAGGAGATCAACGACCGGTTTTATAAGGAGCTGGAATTTGGTACCGGGGGCCTTAGGGGTGTTTTGGGTGTGGGTACCAACCGTATGAATATCTATACTGTGGGAAAGGCCAGCAAGGGCTTTGCCAACTATATCAACTCTCTGGGCTTAAAGGCTCCGGGACTGGCCATTTCCTACGACAGCAGACACAATTCCCAGGTATTTGCAAAGCATGCTGCCGGAGTGTTTGCTGCCGCAGGTATTAAGGCCTATATCTGGCCGGAACTGATGCCCACCCCTGCCCTTTCCTTTGCGGTGCGGCATTTGAATCTGGCAGGGGGGATTATGGTAACGGCCAGCCACAACCCGGCAAAATACAATGGATACAAGGTATATGGTGCAGACGGATGCCAGATTGCCAATGAGGTGGCAGATGCCACCTTTAAGGAAATTCAAAAGACCGATGCCTTTAAGGATGTGGCGGTAATGGACTTTGAAGAGGGCCTTCAAAAGGGGATGATTGAGTATATTTCCCAGGAATGTTTCGAGGCCTTTATGGATGCAGTATCCACCCAGACCTTTATCGGGGAGGAGGTGGCCAAGGATGTAAAGATCGCCTACACCCCTCTGTATGGTACAGGGCTGCGTTCTGTTACCACCTGTTTGAAGCGAAATGGTTTTACCAATATTTTGGTGGTGGAGGAGCAGGCCCAGCCCAATGGAGACTTCCCCACTGCTCCCTATCCCAATCCGGAGATCCGAGAGGCCCTGGAGGTGGGACTGAAATTTGCCAAGGATCAGGGAGCGGATATTTTAATTGCTACGGATCCTGACTGTGACCGCTGCGGCATTGCAGTTCGGGAGGGAGCGGATTTCAGGCTGTTTTCCGGCAATGAGGTAGGGGTTTTGCTTTTGGATTTTATTGCCAAAAGAAGGCAGGCCCTTGGAACCATGCCCAAGGATCCGGTGCTGGTAAAAACCATTGTAACCATGGATCTGGCAGGAAAGGTGGCGGATCATTATGGTGTTGAGACCAGAGATGTGCTGACGGGATTTAAATATATTGGAGATCAGATTGCAGATCTGGAAAGGGAGGGACATCCGGAGCGGTATATTCTTGGCTTTGAGGAAAGCTATGGCTATCTTTCCGGCACCTATGTACGGGATAAGGATGCAGTGAACGCCTCCTATCTCATTGCCCAGATGTTTGCCTATTACCGGTCTCAAAACCGCTCCCTTTTGGAGGTGATGGAGGAACTCTATGCCACCTATGGCTATTGTCTGAATACCCTCCACAGCTTTGAATTTGAAGGGGAATCCGGTATGAAGAAGATGCACGGCATTATGGAAAGTTTCCGGGAAAATCCTCCCAGACAGGTGGCT
>CALISX010000342.1 GCA_938041725.1 uncultured Lachnoanaerobaculum sp. | reverse complement strand
GGTCCATATGTATCTTCATACCTATATCTGTCTGTTGAGCTTCAAAAAATGTGGGTATATCGCCCAAAGTTTCTTTGCATACCAAATATGTGTATTCGTAGGTATTGTTTTTAAATATATTGACACACGCTCTCTTAGGTGGCACAACTTCAAGCATCTTATCTATGACTGAATCTTTAATAGTAAAAAAGTCTTTTGACGAAGTAACTATCTTGGATATCTCCACTATTGAACTTAGTGTATTTATTACATCACTCAAGACACACCTACCTTACATAAAGTCAATAAAAACAAATAATTCTCTATTTGAATTTTCTCATAAATATTATAACAAATAAAATTTTATATGGCAAATCTACTCCTGCACATAAGCAATATACGGTAGATTTCTGTATTTTTCCTTACAGTCTATACCATAGCCTACAATAAATAAATCCTCTATTTCAAAGCCTACATAATCCACATCGACATTGCATTTTCTCCTTGAAGGCTTATCTAACAAAGTACAAATGCGTACACTCTTAGCATTTTTCCCAGAAAGATATTCTTTAATATACTTCAATGTCAATCCTGTATCTATTATATCTTCAACTATAATGACATTTTTCCCTGTTAAATCCATTTCTATATCTTTGTTAATCTTTACAACGCCACTACTTTCAGTAGACATACCGTAGCTTGATACTGCTATAAAGTCCAATGAAAGATCAAGATTAATATTTCTAACCAAATCTGAAACAAATACAAAGGCTCCCTTTAAAACGCCTACTATCAATACTTCCTGATTTTTATAATCCATTTCTATTTTTTTTGCAAGCTCAATAACTTTAGTTTCTATTTCCTCCTGAGATATCAATGTGTTGGAAATATTCATGTATTACACCTTTCCGAATCTATATCAAAGTTTTATATATAAAAAAATAAAAATATATAGAAAAACCATCGGATTCATAGAAATTTGTTTCCTATGGCTTTGTATATATAGAGATCAAAGTAGGATGGGAGATTCAAATTGTTAAAGTATATTTTGAAGAGGATTGTATTCGGTGTTGTAACCATATTTATTGTATCCACTTTAACCTTTTTCCTGATGCAGCAGGTGCCGGGAGGGCCTTTTGCAGCAGATAAATCCATTTCCAAGGCGGCCCAAAAGGCCCTGGAAACCAAATACGGACTGGATAAGCCGATTACCGTACAGTATATAAATTATTTAAAAAATGCAGTACAGGGGGATTTCGGCATCAGCCTGAAGCAAAGGGGGCGTACGGTAACCCAGATTATTTCCTCAAAGTTTCCTGTGTCTGCCAGGGTGGGAGGCATTGCCATTTTGCTGGCCTTGTCTCTAGGGGTGCCCTTGGGCTCCATAGCAGCTCTGAAACGAGGGAAGGTGCTGGACCGGGTGATTATCATGTTTGCTACCTTGGGCATAGCGGTGCCCAGCTTTGTTACCTGTACCATTCTCATGTATTTTCTGGGGGTGAGGATGAATTTGCTGCCCACCTATGGACTTACCAGCTGGAAGCATTTTGTGATGCCGGTGCTGGCTCTGGCTTTTTATCCTACGGCCTATATTGCCAGGCAGATGCGCTCCTCTATGCTGGATGTGCTGGGACAGGACTATATGCGCACTGCAAAGGCCAAGGGGCTTTCTGCCAACGTGATGCTGTTTAAACATGCCCTTCGAAACGGTATTCTTCCCATTATCACTTACATGGGTCCTCTGGTAGCCTATACCTTGGTGGGAAGCTTTGTGGTGGAGAAGATCTTTACGATTCCAGGATTGGGAGGAGAGTTTGTAAGCTCTGTGATCAATCAGGATTATACGGTGATTATGGGAACCACCATCTTTTTGGCAACCTTTGTTATTTTTATGAATGTAATGGTGGACATCGCTTATACACTGGTGGATCCGAGAATAAAACTTAGGTAATGGGAGATTTGAAATGAGTAAACATATTCTAACAGGACATCCGAATTACAGCCCGGAGGATTTCCTGCCGGCCAGCAAGGAGGAAAAAGCCGGACTGGAAATCATGCGTCCCAGTGTGAGCTTTTGGCAGGACGGCCTGCGCCGTCTGGTAAGCAATAAGGTGGCCATGGCTTCTTTGGTGGTTTTTATTTTGGTATTGATTGTCGCCTTTGTCATTCCGGCTTTTTATCCCTATGACTACGCCACCCAGCTTAAGGGAAGCGAGCGGCTTCTGCCCATGCAGTACTCTGCCGCAGAGCTGGCCAGGATTGACGCAGGGGAAAGTATATTCCCCCATATTCTGGGAACAGACACCTTGGGCAGAGACTATGCCATTCGTGTAATGATGGGGGCCAGGATTTCTCTAATTGTCGGCCTTTTGGCTTCCTTCATTGTGCTGATCATCGGCTCCATTTACGGTTCTATTGCAGCCTTCAGCGGGGGCTGGACAGATCTGATTATGATGCGTATTGTGGATATTATCTATACGGTGCCGGATATTTTGCTGATCATTCTTTTAACCTTTGCTTTGAAAAAGCCCATGGGAGCTTTGGCAAGCGCTCCGGGCATGGGTTGGATCAATGTGCTGGGCATTAACCTGATCAGTATTTTTGTAGTGTTTGCACTTTTGTACTGGGTCAGCATGGCCCGGATTGTGAGAGGGCAGATTCTGGTATTAAAGGAGTATGTAACGGCGGCCAGAGCCTTAGGGGCCAAAAGCGGCCAGATTATCCGCAAGCACCTGTTAACCAATGCCATCGGCACCTTGATTGTAACGACGACTTTGCAGATTCCTTCTGCTATTTTTACCGAGAGTTATCTGTCCTTTTTGGGACTGGGTGTGGCAGTTCCCCTTCCTTCTTTAGGATCTTTGGCCTCTGATGCCATCACAGGACTGCAGACCTTCCCCCATTTGCTGTTTGCTCCGGCTCTTTTGATCAGTCTGATTATTCTCAGTCTGAACCTGCTGGGAGACGGCCTGCGGGATGCTTTCGACCCCAAACTGAAGAATTAAAGGAGAGATACCATGGAAAATGAGACGAAACATCTTGTGGACATAGAGCATGAGAAGCTGTCCTTCTTTACGCCCGCAGGAGAGGTGAAGGCCCTGGATGATGTTTCTTTGTTTGTCAAGGAGGGAGAGGTGCTGGGCATTGTGGGTGAGTCCGGTTCGGGCAAATCCGTCACCAGTTACTCTCTGATGGGTTTGATTGCCCATCCTGGAAAAATGACAGGGGGGGATCTGTATTTTAACGGATACCATTTGAATAAACTAAGTGAAAAGGAAATGCGGAAGATCCGGGGCAATGAGGTAGCCATTATCTTCCAGGATCCCATGACTAGTTTGAATCCTGTGTATACCATCGGAAATCAGATCAGGGAGTCTATTTTACTCCATACCAACAAAACAAAAAAAGAGGCCAATGAAAGGGCGAAGGAGCTTTTGGCCCTGGTGGGCATCAATGAACCGGATAAGCGCTTAAAGCAGTACCCTCATGAGTTGTCCGGGGGAATGCGGCAAAGGGTAATGATTGCCATGGCCCTGGCCTGTGAACCAAAGCTTTTGATTGCAGACGAGCCCACCACAGCCCTGGATGTGACCATTCAGGCCCAGATCATTGAACTGATGATGGAGCTTCGGAAAAAGCTGGGGATGGCTATTATTATGATCACCCATGATTTGGGGGTGGTGGCCAGTATATGCGACCGGATTGCGGTCATGTATGCCGGCAATGTCATTGAATGCGGCACCACAGACGAGATTTTTTATGAGCCCAAACATGAATATACCCGGGGACTTTTGAAAAGCATCCCCAAAATGTACGAGGAGGAGTATTCCAAGCTGATTCCCATTGAGGGAACGCCGGTGGATATGCTCAATCCGCCCAAGGGCTGCCCCTTTGCCTCCCGCTGCGACAGCTGTATGCGGATTTGTCTGCGGGAAAAACCTCCGGTCAGAGATTTTAGTGATACCCACTATGCCAAGTGCTGGCTGAATGAATTGGAAAGAGAGGGGAATGGATGAGCGAGAAATTAATCCGGGTAGAGCATCTGCACCAATACTTTCCCGTGGGAGGATTTGGAAAGAAGAAAAAATAT
>CALISX010000341.1 GCA_938041725.1 uncultured Lachnoanaerobaculum sp. | reverse complement strand
TGCTCTTTTGCAGCCAGGATCATACAGCGGATTAAGCCGGGGGTGACCATGGCCCTGGCCCCGTCATGAATCAGCACAATATCCCCTGGATCCTGGGAAGGGATGGACAAAAGTCCCTGGTAAACAGAATCATACCGTTCCTGCCCCCCCTCCACCACAGCCTGCACCTTTTGGAAACCGTATTGTTTGACAATTTCCCGGCGCACATAGTCCATATCCTCCTTCCCGGCCACCACCACCAAATGGTCCACCGGGCTTTGTTCAAAGGCCAAAAGCGTATAATACAAAAGGGGTCTTCCATGAACCTGTACATATTGCTTTTTAACCTGGGTAGAAAAACGTTTCCCGCTCCCTGCTGCCAAAATAATGCCAAAGCTTTGCATAGATCTTCCCCTTTCTCTCCTGGTTTATTGGTTTATTCCAAAGTCAAGCCGGGCACTGCATTCAGATCCGTTCCCTTTTGGTTTCCCCGGATCAATTCATAATATCCTGCTGCTCCGATCATGGCTGCATTGTCTGTGCAAAGTATCTTAGAAGGCACATACAAAGCAAGCCCCCTTTCCCTGCAGGCTGCCTCCATGGTTTCCCGCAGACAGGAATTGGCCGCCACCCCTCCGGCCATAGCCACCTGCTTCTGGCCAAGGGCCTGGGCTGCTGCCATGGTATGTTCTGTTAAAACCTCCACCACTGCCCTTTGAAAAGAAGCCGCCAGATCCGCCCTTGGCACCTCCTCTCCCTTCATCTGAGCCTTGTTCAGATAGTTTAATACAGCGGATTTTACCCCGGAAAAGCTGAAATCCAAAGCAGAATCCCCCACCTTGGCCTTTGGAAAATCAATGGCCTTTGCATTTCCCTCCCTGGCCAAGGCGTCTATCTTGGGTCCCCCGGGATACCCCAGCCCCACGCTTCTGGCCACCTTGTCAAAGGCCTCTCCGACCGCATCGTCTCTGGTGGTTCCTAGAATTTCAAAGGTATAATCCTCCCTTAACAGAACAATCTCTGTATGTCCCCCGGAAACAATAAGACAGAGAAAGGGGGGCTCTAAATCCGGATATTCTATAAAATTAGCAAATACATGGCCCTTAATATGATGCACCCCCACCAGGGGCTTTTTTAAGGCAAAGGCCAGGGCCTTGGCATGGGCTACACCCACCAAAAGAGCTCCCACCAGCCCCGGCCCATAGGTTACAGCTATGGCATCCAGCTCCCCAAAGGAAAGCCCTGCCCTGTCCATGGCCTCCTGCACCACCCCGTTGATATTTTCCATATGCTTTCTGGAGGCCAGCTCCGGTACCACCCCTCCGTACAGGGTGTGCAGATCAATCTGGGAGGAAATCACATTGGAAAGCATCCTTCTTCCGTTTTCCACCACAGCCGCTGCTGTTTCGTCACAGGAGGTTTCAATGGCTAAAATCCTTATATTATTCTTCATTTTCATATCCTAAGCTTACACTCCAGCCGTCCCTGGCTGCCTTTGCCCTGGGGAAGATTTTCTTCATTTCCCCCATATACTCCTCGGGAAAATTTAAAGAAGGGCTGTAGTGGGTAAACCACATTTGCTTTGGGTTGGCTGCCATGGTCATATGCTTATATACCAAAGCATTATTTTCCTTGTCATCCTCCCCATACATTCCTTCGCAGATAAACAAATCACATCCTGCGGCATACTTTGCAATAACAGGCACCGGCCTGGTATCGGTACAATAATTTACCAGAATCCCCTTTCTGGCTTCTCCCATTACCATGTCCGGGGTATAAGTATGCTCCCCGTCCACCACATGTTCTCCATGCTGGAGCCGGTTCCAGAACTTTAAGGGAATGTTTTGCTCCCTGGCCCTTTCCGGGTGGAATTTTCCCTTCCTGGCTATGCCGATGCGGTAGCCATAACAGGTCACCCGGTGGTTCACCCGGTAGGCCTCAATTGTATAGGGGGCAAAGTCAATGGCTTCCTCCTCCTCCCTGAGTTCATGAAATCGAATTTCAAAGGGCAGCTCCGGGGCCACCACCCGCAGAGCATTTACCACCCGCTCCAGTCCCTTAGGTCCGATCATAAGAAGGGGGGTGGTTTTTTGACAATTCCCCATGGTCAGCAAAAGCCCCGGCAGTCCACTGATATGGTCTGCGTGATAGTGGGTAAAGCAGATCACATCAATGGGCTTGGGGCTCCATCCCTTTTCTTTAATGGCAATCTGGGTTCCCTCTCCGCAGTCAATTAAAAGATTCACCCCCTCGCATCTGGCCATCATCGAGGTGAGCCAGCGATAGGGCAGGGGCATCATACCCCCGGTACCCAACAGGCATATATCCAACATACATCCTCCACTGCCGCTTCCGGCATCTGTCTACTGCGCCTAAGGCGCTTTTTTACTTCGTTCCATCACCAGAGCATCCTCCCTGGGGTTTTCATAATACGCCCTTCGTACCCCCAAAACAGAAAAGCCCAGTTTTTCATACAGGGCAATGGCAGGGACATTGCTCCTTCTTACCTCCAAAAAGACCCGTTCTACCCCCTTGGTTTGAAAGTCTGAAAGCATGTGTTTTACCAAAGCCTCCCCCAGCTTTTGCCCCCGGTACTTTGGCAAAACACCCACCCGCAAAAGCTCTCCCTCCCCCCCTGCGGCAGAAAAGCCAATGTATCCGGCATTTTCCCGGTGGATCTCTCCAATATAAAAGCTGTAAAAGGGAATTTGAAGGCTGCTTTCAATCATGGACAGGGTCCAGCTTTCCACAAAACAGGCCTGCTCTATTTCCAGGATTTCTCCCCCATCCCTACTGCGTCTGATGTTCATGGGCCAGCCGCTCCCTTTCTGCCTGGCTTTTTCTAAGATACTCCGGCACAAATTCCCCTGCTGCCATTCCCTTTCCTTCTTTCAAAAGAGTTCGTCCCCGCAGGGCCACAGAGGCTGCCCTTTGCCGGTTCATATTTTCAGGAGCAAAAAAATGGGGAAGCTGCAGGTTTTTTTCTATAGAAGCCCTGTATACCGGCACCCCATCCCCTAAAAAAACAATCCCCCGCTGCCGGCCATCTGGAAGATGGGACAGATGAGCAAACAGCTCCTCTGCGGAAAGGGCCATGGGGGGAATACAGATATTGAATTCCTGTGTATTTTCATATACCCCGGTATAGACCTGGCTTCTTCTGGCATCCATAATGGGGCAGATATAGCTTTGACACCCCCATAGATTCATGGCCATGGCCTCCAGGGTAGATACGGGAACAATGGGAAGATTTACCGCCTGGGCCAGTCCCTTGGCAGTGGCCCCCCCTATGCGCAGGCCGGTAAAGGAACCAGGACCCTTGGATACGGCAATGGCCGCCATATCCGAAAGCTCCAGATTCAGAATGTTTAAAAGCTGTTCCAGCATGGGCAAAAGAGTCTGGGAATGGGTCTTTTGAAAATCCGTTGTAAATTCCCCAAGGGTTTTCCCCTCCTCCACCACTGCCACCGAAGCCACCAAGGAGGCGCTTTCAATTCCCAGTATTTTCATCTTCCCATCCCTCCACCTGTATTTTTCTAAAATCAAATCCTTCTTTCAAATCCTTTTCTATGGTGATGCATATGCTCTCTGGCGGCAGAAGCTCTGAAATTTTTCCAGCCCATTCGATTAAAACCACCCCATCTCCATAGAAATACTCCTCATAGCCAATCTCCTCCATCTCTGCGGGATCTGCAATGCGGTATACATCAAAATGATGAAACACCCTGTCTCCAACATAGCTTTTCACAATGGTAAAGGTGGGGCTGGT
>CALISX010000340.1 GCA_938041725.1 uncultured Lachnoanaerobaculum sp. | reverse complement strand
GCCAAAGGGATATGATACGGTGCTTCAGGAGGGAGGCAGCAATCTTTCCGGCGGAGAGAGGCAGCGGATTTCCATTGCCAGAGCCATGCTAAAGCCCAGCAGCATTGTAATATTGGATGAGGCCACCTCCAGCGTGGATCCGGAAAATGAGGTCTTGCTTTTGGAGGCGCTGAAGAATCTGCTGAAGGACAAAACGGTGCTGGTGATTGCTCATAAACTCAATACCATCCAAAATGCAGATCAGATTGTGGTGCTCCATCAGGGGGTGGAGGCCTGTGGAACCCATAGGGAATTGCTGAAAAAATCTCCCACCTACCAAAGGTTTATTTCTTATCGGGAAAGCACCGCAGGCTGGCAGATAACCCCCCAGGCCGACAAATCGGCACCACCATGCATATAAGTCTGGGCAGCAGCCGGCTCTGCCCTTTATGGATCCAGTTCCAGGCTGGAAAGGGGAGAAGTAAAAACGAAAAAGTTTGTACCTTGACAAGTATATTTTTTGTAGTATTATAGAGAACAATAAAAGTGACAGCATGTCACTTTTGAAAAAAGGAGGAAAATTTGTGCCCACAGCTCGTTTTTTTAAGCTAAAGGAGGAAAAGAGAAATCAGATCCTGCAGGCAGCAGTGGAGGAATTTTCCCAAAAGGAGTATGAGGAAGCCTCCATCAGCGGCATTATTAAACGAATCCCCATTTCCCGGGGAAGCTTCTATACCTACTTCGAGGACAAGGAGGATGTATTTCGTTATGTGGCAGGAGATTTGATTCAGCTGGCCCTTAGCTTTATTTTGGACAATGTGGAAATGGCTCAGGGGAATCTGCCTCTGGCTATGGAACAAATCTTTCAGACGGCCCTAAGCATCATCCCGGAGGGAAAGGGGGAAACCTCTTTGGAGGAGAAGCCCATCCTGCCACAGATGCAGGAGAAATGTCAATTTGGAAATCAATATCAACGTATGATGCTTTTGTTGTCGGTTTTGGGAGACTATCGGCTGTTGATGAAGGTATTTCATGAATTTGCCGGCACATTCAACCTGGTGGTGGATTCCCCGGTGGGACTGAAGCTTCAGGAAAGCATTTACAGCAGTTTCCCAAAGTACCGGGAGCGGTTTTCCAGGGAGGAATTTCGCTGTCTTATGGATCTTCTGATTTCCTGGGAATTCCGGGGGATTTGGCTGAGTATCAAATATCCTGTCAAAAGAGAGGCCATCCGCAGCGCTTTTTGGCTTCAGCTGGAGATCTTTCGAACCTATATTGATGGGAAGCTGGGGGAAAGGAGATAAAATGAAAAAAGGAAGAATTGTACTTGTCATTATCATATTGATTCTGGCAGGGCTGGGGGTATACCGCTTTCTTTTGGGGAGAAGGCAGCCGCCTCAGGAGGATCACCGCCCGGTAGTGGAGCTTACCCAGCCCGCTCTGCGGGATATTACCATCTATACCCAGCAAATCGGCACCGTGGAACCGGCTCAGACGGTATCCGTGTATCCAAAAATCAGCGGCGAGGTGCTGGAGGTGCATTTTTCCCAGGGGGAAAGGGTGACAGAGGGGCAGGTACTGGCTACCTTGAATTCCGATGCCCTGACATCCCTTAGGATTCAGGTGGATACTGCCCGGGCAGCAGTGGGAGATGCCAATACCGCCCTGGAGCGGATG
>CALISX010000339.1 GCA_938041725.1 uncultured Lachnoanaerobaculum sp. | reverse complement strand
TGGACAAGTTTATGCAGGGACTGTTTATTGACCGGAAGAAATCCAAAGAGGTGTCCCACAAATATGTCAAAGAATTAAAAACAAAAACCCCCGGTGTAAGCCAGATCATTAAGAAATTGTCCGGTGGAAACCAGCAGAAGGTGGTTATTGCCAAATGGCTGGTGAAGGATTCGGAGATTCTTATTTTTGACGAACCCACCCGGGGCATTGATGTGGGAGCCAAGTCAGAGATTTATGCACTGATGGAGCGGCTGGCCAAGGAGGGCAAGTCCATTATTATGATTTCCTCGGAGCTGCCGGAGGTGCTGAGAATGAGCGATCGAGTTATCGTAATGTGCGAAGGCAGGGTTACCGGTTGTCTGGATATTGAAGAGGCCAATCAGGAGCAGATCATGCAGTTCGCTACCAACAGGCAGGGAGGAAATTAAAAAATGGACAAGCTCAAAAAAGTATTTTCTAACCAGCAGGCCGTTGTAGTGTGCGCATTGGTGGTGATATGTATTGTTTTTTCCTTTTTAACGGATAAATTTTTACAGGGATCTACCTTTACCAACATTTCAAAGTCTGCTTATTACATCGCCTTTATGGCCATTGGCGTTACCTTTGTAATTTCCACAGGAGGCATTGACCTTTCCATTGGAACCGTGGCCATCTGCAGTGCTTTGATCGGGGGAACCTTTATGGAAAAGGGAGCTCCCATGGCTTTGGTGATTTTGATCATTTTGCTTTGCGGCATTGTATTCGGTCTTATCAACGGACTGCTGGTTTCCCGGCTGGAGCTGCCGGCCTTTATTGCTACCCTGGGAACCATGATGATTTCCAGAGGTTTGGGTTCCATTGTATCCCAGACCAAGACCATTACCTTTCCCCAGGGAGAACAAAGCGGTGCATGGTTTCGGGAGATTTTTATGACCACCAAGGCAGGGATTTTTCCCAAGAACTTCCCCACGGGCTTTGTGCTTTTGGCTCTCTTTGCCATTGTTATGGCAGTGGTTTTAAATAAAACCCGGATTGGACGTTATATTTTGTCCATCGGTTCCAATAAGGAAGCCACCAGGCTGTCCGGCATCGACGTAAAAAAGTATGAAACCTTAGCCTATGTATTTTCCGGATTTTTTGCGGCGCTGGCAGGCATTGCCTATGTGGCGGTGTTCTCCACAGCCCAGCCCAATACAGGAAACGGCTTTGAGCTGGATGCCATTGCAGGTGTGGTAATTGGAGGAACCTCCCTTTCCGGCGGTGTGGGTTCCATTTTCGGAACGGTTATCGGTGTATTCATCATGACAGTGCTGAAAATCGGATTTCCCTATATCGGGGTCCAGTCCCATTATCAGCTGTTTATCACCGGCATCATCCTGATCTTTGCAGTATATATGGATATTTTGAACCGGAAACGAAAAGCCTGATATATATGCTAAAATTAGCTGGGAAGATTCCCTTCCCAGTGGTTATAAAACATATCAATTGTTTTTAACAAGGAGGAAAACATGAAAAAAAGCAAATTGTTCGCAGGATTTCTTGCCATTTCTATGGTAGCACTGCAGTTGGCCGCTTGCGGTTCTTCCGGTTCTTCCGGATCTTCCGCCGCCCCTGCCGATTCCAAGGCAGAATCCAGTCAAAGCGCAGATTCTTCTGCTGCTCCCGCCTCCGGCGAAGCTGTGAAAATCAACATGATTGCCAAGGGCTTCCAGCATCAGTTCTGGAAGGCAGTTGAGAAGGGTGCAATGCAGGCAGGAACAGATTTAGGAGTTGAAGTATCATTCCAGGGTCCTGATAATGAGTCAGCTATTGCACAGCAGATCGAGTATTTAGATGCAGCTATAGCACAAAAGCCTACAGCTATTTGCTTT
>CALISX010000338.1 GCA_938041725.1 uncultured Lachnoanaerobaculum sp. | reverse complement strand
AATCCTGCGGTCATGGATGGGGTAAGGTCCTCTGCCACCAAAATGCTTCCCTTTGGCAGAGCGCCCACATCCACCGCCTCCAGGCCCAGGATTTTTTTCACCAGACGGCCCTTAAGATCCCGCATATCTGCTGCCCTTTGCTGCATCAACTCATCATCCATGGAGGCAAACACCGCCGCATACTGGTCGCATACATCGGTGATCACATATTCTGCACAAAGGGAATCCCCTCTGATTCGTCCCTCAATCTCCTGCACCAGCATGGGATCCTGCAGCAGCAGGATATGTCCCTGGAGGATCTCTGCCTCCTTGGCCCCAGCATTTTTCTCCAGATCCTCCACCATCCGCCGGGTTTCCTCCTTGGTGGCATCCAGGCTTTTTTGAAACAGTGCAAGCTCCTCCTCAATCCGGGTAATGCTTCTTTTTTCGATCTGGGCCTGCACCTCCCGTACTACAACAGCCCTTCCAATACCAATCCCTGCAGATACCCCTGTTCCCTTAAACTTCATACATCACCTCTCTTATTTGAGCTCATCGAACCCCGACTTAATTAAATTGGTTAAATCCAACAGTGCTTCCTGCTCATCCTTCCCATTGCATTCCAAAACCACCTGGTCCCCGCATTTGATACAGGCCCCCAAAACGCTTAGCACACTTTTGGCATTGGCTGTGATATCCCCGAATATCAGATTGATTTTGGACTCATACTTCAAAGCGCTTTTGCAAAGACTCCCTGCGGGACGCAGATGAAGCCCGCTGGGATTGACAATTGTAAGTGTTTCTGAAACCATGTTTCCTCCATTCCTATTCCAAAAAAGCCTGCATCAAGGGAATCTGATGTCTGCCTTTTTTCCTGCTCATGAATCCCTTCACAGGGTTCTTGCTGTTTTTCGAATCCTAGGGGGATTCTTCCTGGGTAGAGGGAGTAGCAATCACCCCATGGATCACCTCCACCTCAAAGGGAGTGTAGGAATCCACCCGAACCCCCTGGGGGGGATGAAAAGTTAAAGATGCACTGTACCGCCCCGTTGTCCAGGTAGCCACATCCACAGATCCTTGGAGATCCTTTGCTGTGGGCATATTTCCTCCATCAAAGGTTCCAGATACCACCACAGTAATCTGTTCCGGGATCATGGAATACAAATCTCCCAGCCTTCTTCCTTTCAGCTCTATATCCTCCATCTCCAATGTCAGGGAGCGGTGGCTTAGGGCCTCCACCCCCAGCACCACGGAAATCACTGAGGAGCCTACTACCTTGATCTCTCTGGGCAGGTATTTGGAAATATCCACTTCCACCTCCACATCGCTCACTGCTCCCTCCACACTCAATACGCTTTCGGGAATGGTGATGGCAGTGGTGCTGCCCAAGGCCTGAGGCGGACCCGTCACCTGAATGGAACGGACATTGGTGCGTACCCCTGTAAAGCGGTACCCCTGAGCCGGAGTACCGCCCACAGAAAATTTAGGGATAAGCTCCTTCCGCTGACTATGGTCACCTGATAGTCCACTTCATCAAAGCTGTTGGTTACCTGCTCCGGATCCATTCCTATGGGATTTCCATTGGCATCCAAATATTTAAGGGGAGCCTTACCACTAAGACTCTCGCTGGCTCCCTCCACATCAATGGATACACCCACACTGCTGATTTTCCCAATCTGGGATTTAGGTCCGGTGACCACCACCTCGGTCTCCTCTAAAACAACCTGCTTTACGGCATACCCCGCTGCCGGAGTTCCTTCAGTCGTAGAAGTGATGGTAAAGGTTTTTCGCTGCAAGTCCTCCGTCACCACATGAAGCACCGCCGGCCGCACTGTGGGGGTTCCCAGAATCCTGTCCCGGTTGTCCATCACCTCCACGGTAATGGGAATGGCACCGGTCACATCATACATATTCTTCATATCTGCAACAGCCTTAAAATCCGACGAACGCACCAGAGATTCGTCCCGGGCCCGCACCCGGTAACTGACCGTTACTGTATTCCCTACATCTGTGGTATAGGCTTTTCCTGCTTCAGTGATAATGTCTGCATTTCGAATCTCCAAAGGGACATTTCGTGTCCTGCTAAGCTCCGGGTCTGCAGCATTCATCACCAGAATCCAGATGAAACCTGCCAGAATAAGGGAAGAAATTTTCAGCAGCAAATTATTGGTCCACTTGTTTTTCATTCCTTCTGTTTCCCTTCCGCAGCCTGTCTAAAATACCGCCCATGAAAAAGCTCTTCCTGCCACCCTCTGTATCCGATAGTAAAACATCCAGTTCCCTTCGCAGTGCCTCTGCATCCGGGGTTTTTTTTAAACTGCCTCCCCTGGCCACAGAAACCCGCCCTGTTTCCTCCGACACCACCACAGTAATCGAATCGGAAACCTCACTGACTCCGATGGCGGCCCGATGCCTGGTTCCCAGATCCTTACTGATATGGGTATTGGCAGAAAGAGGAAGATAGCAGGTGGCTGCCACCAAAGTATTCCCCCGAATCAGCACCGCCCCATCATGAAGAGGGGTATTATGTTCAAAAATATTGATCAAAAGCTGGCTGGAAATTCTTCCGTCTATGGCAATACCGGAATTCTCCACATCTGTCAAATCCACCTTTCTTTCAATCACAATCAAAGCGCCTGTTTTAGGCCTTGACATGGCAAAGGCTGCTCTAACGATCTCCTCCACTGTACGGGCCGTAGTTTCCGCCCCGCCCTTCCCTTCCCCTGAAACCATGAAGCTCAGGAAATTTCGTTTTCCCAGCTGCTCCAAAGCTCTCCTAAGCTCCGGCTGGAAAATAATAATTAAAGCGGTTACCGCAATGGTGGCCACTCTTCCTAAAATCCAAAGAATTGCATTGAAGCTGAGCACATAGGATACAAAGGTGAAGGCCAAAATCAAAATCAGCCCCCGCAGCAACATCCAGGCTCTGGTATTTCGAATCCACAGAAGGATCTCATATACAATATAGGCAATGATCAGAATCTCAATCAAGCTGAAAAATGTCATTCTCGGAAAGGAAGACAAACCCTTGCGAAAAAAATCTGTAACCGATATCATGGTTTACTTGCCTCCCGTCATTTCTTTTTATTCTTAACCTCCCTGTTTTCCCTCCCATTGGCTCTTCGAATATTGAAGGTCTGTACCTTTACATCCGGGGGAGCAACCGTAATCTTTGGAACTGCCTTTACATAGTAGTAGTAATCATCATCTTCAAACTGGGTATGTTCTGTTCGGGAATAATCCACTGCAAAAACAAAAAAATTAAAAATAAAAGCCAACATGGCAGAAACGAAAACCCCTCCCACCACCTGAATGGCCGAAAGGGAAATACCGTAAAGAATCTCTCCGGTAAAAACCACCACCAGCAATGCCACCGCTCCTGCTGCAATGGCAATCTGCCAGGCATAATCAATGGAAAGATTGCGAATTAAATATACAATCACCAGCACCGCCGCAAAAGCCACCAGGTACAAAATCATAGTCCGGTTGGAAAAAATCCCATTGATGGTCTGAACATACCTTTGGGCCACCCCTTCCAGATCTGTATTGGTTAAAGTCCCCACATTCTGCTTGGCATACAGACAGATATAATACACCACCACCCCTACAGATATAGGAATGATGGACATGAGCCCGCAGGAAAGCCCCACTACCAAAGGAATCACATAGGGAATCCGCAGGGCAAAGGCAATGGGCACCAAAATCAAAAGGACACTGTCCCCTGGATTAAACACATAATAGGAAAGAGCCACCAAAAGCATTAAAACCCCTATGAGGGATGCCAGCTCCAAAGAAGCACCGGATATATTCAAGATCAGATACCCGGCCAAAATCCAGCAGGACGCAAAATAGGGCAGAGCCATACATATAAAGGCAATCAGAATACTGATAAAGGTTCCGGAAAATCTTCCGGAAAAACCTACATGCATATTCATTAAAAGCAGCGCTGTAAAGACCACCACAAACCTGGTAACCCGCACAATTGCTGTATCAAACCGGGCATAAAGCGTTTTCAGGCTGTTTCGGAACACATACAGATCAAGCATTCTTTCCTCCCTCCGGCTCCCGGAATTTATCCTTGTTGTCGTATCTGCGTTCCAGAATCTTTAATCGTCCCATAAAATTTTTCTGCGCCTTCACCGCATCATCGTATTTTTTAGAATAAAAACGCACTGTAATTATTTCAAAAAGCACCAGCCCCAGAACATAAAACACCACATACCAAAGGGATATTATGTCCAGGGGATTGATGGCTGACATAATGCTTTCCACATGGTACAGCACCCACAAAGCCAATACCAGACTATAGCAAAAGGAAAAAATAAAGAAGGACTGGAGCATATGCCTTCCCACATAATCAGACTTAAAAAAGCCATTAATGGCAAAGACTTCCTTCCCCCTTTTTTTCTCAAAAAAAGACAGCTCTGTCATTAGTTTTATCTTATCATTATTTAACATATTTGCCTCACGATTGGAGCATTTTCCTTCACACGGTATAGTAAAGGGCAAAAACCTTTGCCACAGCTAAGGAACCGGTTTGGGACCCCCTCTAAAAGCCGGTTTGGGGCAGTACAGTTGCAGGAGCATCCTCTCTGCATGCATGGGAGAATTATATCATAAAGCCCAAATCCTTGCAAATAAAGCCCCTTTCACAGAACTTAATCCTCTCTCCGGTAGTAAAAACGTCCCTGGAGCTGCTTGGTATTAATCTGGTTAATAAAGGCTTTTTCATCCAGCTTTTTTACTGCTCGCACTACCTGTCCAGCCTCCGCTCCGGACACCACTGAATACACAATATTTCTCCTTTTATGAAGGTAGGAGCCCATTCCCTCCAAAATGGTGGCCCCATGATGGCTGATTTGGGAGATTTCATCGCAAACCTCCCTTGGCCGGTCTGTTACCACAAAGAGGGTGACCTGCTGGTATTTTCTATACAACATATGAATCACCATGGTGGAGGCATATTGGAAAATAATAGAATACAGTGCCTTATCCCAGCCAAACAAAAGCCCTGCCAGCACCAAAATCACTGCATTCACCATTAAAATCATATTAAAACTATCCATTCCCTTCCGCTCTGACAGGAAAATAGATATAAAATCCGTCCCTCCTGTGGTAGCATTCATGAGAAGACACATACTGATGACAAAGCCATTGATAATCCCCCCGAAAATGCTGATCAGGAGAATGTCCTGGGTGATTACATATCCAGGGATCATATCTGTTACAATACCGCTCAGTACAATCATCCAGCAGGAAAGCAGGGTGAATTTCTTTCCTATAAAACGAAAACCAATGTATACAGGAATACTGTTCAACAGTATATTCACCAAAGAAAAGGGCAAATGGATATTCAAAAAAATCAGGACAGACCGCTGAATCAGCAAAGTCAGGCCTGTGGCCCCTCCAGGAAAGAGTCCTCCGGTGCGCACAAAGGTTTTAATATTTACGGACATTAAAACCGCCATCAAAGATACCACCAAAAAACGTTTGATATCCCGCTTCACATCCCAGTGAATCCGGGTTGGGTCTTCTGTTTTCATATTCTTTCTAAAGCCTCCTCCAGGATGCCGCTTCCCTTCCAAAGGGACATCCGCTCCTGGAGATTGTACCAGACTTTCCCCCTTCCTTCAAATACCTAAAAAGTTCCCTCCCGGAAAATCTCCAATGAAAAAAGACAGGCTTGCTCAAGGCCTGTCCTTTTCAAAGTAAGAGGAAATTTCAATATGTGTAACACTGTGTATCTATCTTAAACCGGGTTGCCCCGAATTAAGACCATCATAAATGGCTGACAGGCTCACTTTATACTCCCGTGGAAATCCCACGGCCCATCGGAGTATCCCTGTGCTCTCCAGGGACTATAAGGCGGCCAGCTGTGCTCCAGCTGCTTTTAACTTCTCCTCAGCCTCTCCATCGGGCTCCAGATTGGCAATAATGCCCTCTCCGCCTACAATGGTGGCACCGGCATTCTGCAGTCTCTCCACCCAAAGGCGCATCCATTCTCCATCGCCCCAGTCGTAGGAACCGAACAGTACAATATTCTTACCGGAAACCTTGCCCTCCAGCTCGGATACCAGGGGCTCCACAATGGACTCCTCCAGCTCCTCTGCTCCCATGGCGGGGCATCCCAGTGCAAAACCAGGCTGTGCAACCAGATCATCCACCTTTACTGCATCGGCGAACACTACCTCTGCTTCTTTTCCGGCATCCTTAACACCCTCAGCCAGCATCTTAGCCATTGCCTCTGTGTTTCCTGTCTGGGTCCAATATACTACATATACCTTATCCATTGTTCTCTCCTTTTGATATTTTAACAGGCAATGCCAAGTAAACCTTTGCCTGCCATATATTCTTCCAGCGCCTCTTCTCTGGCTTGATCAAAGGCAAGAAAAAGCGCCTTGGCTCCTTCCGCATCCTGATAAACCTTCCAATAGCCACTATACAAAAAGCCTTCACCTTTATTTCGAAGGAACCCCTTAATATCACATACCGGATATCCTAAAAACACACCGATCTCATGGGGAAATACGGTTTTCTTTTCATAAAACCCCGAGAATCTTCTGTGAAGCCTCAGAAGCAGAAGATGCAACTCCTCTCCCCTGTAGCCATAAATCCGCAAAAAACTCCGGCACTCCTCTTTTCTCAGATGTACCTCCAGTGCCCCCCTTCGAAAAACCAGCACCAGGTGCCTTCCCCGGAAAGAACAAAGAACCATCAAGCTAACCCCGGACCCCTGCAGCTTCTCACAAACCACAGACAACTCTCTGTCGTTCATGCAGACCATATTGGATACCTTTCGACCCTTCAGTACAGGAGCCGCTTGCAAAACCATCCGCAGCTCTATGCCGCAGGACCCATCGCATATCAGTTTTTCCATAACTTCAGCAGGCATATCCATCCCTTCCTGTACGGAAATTCCTAACTCCTTACTGTCTGTTCTTTATTTTTACCTCTCGGTTAGGACACACTAACTATAGCACGGCCCCCTGTATCTGTCAAGCACTTCCAAAGACTTTTCTGTATAAGTGTATAAGTCCCCGGACGGCAAACATGTGGATGCTGTGCTTGCACAAGC
>CALISX010000337.1 GCA_938041725.1 uncultured Lachnoanaerobaculum sp. | reverse complement strand
TTGC
The DNA here is from genome assembly GCA_938041725.1 of uncultured Lachnoanaerobaculum sp. Classification (GTDB taxonomy): domain Bacteria; phylum Bacillota; class Clostridia; order Lachnospirales; family Lachnospiraceae; genus Lachnoanaerobaculum. The sequence goes on along the minus strand of CALISX010000337.1, from coordinate 10,201 downwards.
AGAAAGTTGCAAAAGAAAAATGTAGGTTGTTGCAAAACAGTTTTGTAGGTTATTGCAAAGGACTATGCTGGCCGCTTAAGACCAGCACACCCAAAATGGCCTGTTCCCTTGAAAACTCAATGAAACAGGCCATCAAACAGCTGCTTGTGCAGCTAAAAAAGAAAATGCACTGCAATCAGCAGAATCTCCAGCAGCACACAATATACAATAGAGAATTTTTTGAGTCCAGGGGTTATCCGTGGACTATCTAAGAGTATATATTCCGCTGTTATAATAGGCATCCCTGTTAAATAAGAGATCACTTCAAAATCATCGTTGAAGGGAAGGATTTTAAAAATCAGATTGCCAATAAAACAAAACAGCCAAAGGATCAGGCAGCCATGGATGATCCATCGTTTTTTTCTTTCTCTTCTTCGATTGTGTCTGCTTCTCATAGGCTTCCTTTTCTTGGGATAAAATTGAAATCCGGTATACCAGGCATTGTCTATGGCAGGATGGGGAAATCATTTGCCCCGTATCTTATTTGCCCCGTATCGTGAGGGTGGCCAGCAAATCATATACAATGGTATTCCTTTTGTCCGTTTGTAAAAATTCCGCCCAGTCAGGAATCAGGCAGTCATGGGTTTGGGCAGCCTCATCCTTTTTCGGGGAATAGGTATAATTTCTAAGATAATAGAAATTGCACCACCGCCTGTGCTCCAGGGCCGCCATATAGTTCATCAGGGGATCTGCTGCAATTTGCTTCCACATGGTTTCCGGGGGCTGGCGGGTGATTTTCCCTTCCCATTTTTCCAGAACCTTCCTGGGATTTTCTTCCTTTGCGGTGGCCAAAAGCCCTTCCAATACTCGAAGCTTCATATTTTGATGCTGCCATTGGCTGATACAGGAATCTTTTCGCAAAAGGGACAGGGCGTTCCACTGCTCCTGGGGACTTTCCATTGGCTCTGTCTGGGAAAGAATCCGGGCGGCAAATTGATTGTATCCTGCATTAAATTCCATGGCTCCCTTCCTTTGAACGTCCTCCAAAACACAGGCAGTATTCAGCACTTCTTCCTCCATGCCAAAGGGGATGATATCCCTGTAATAACCGGAAAAATTTCCGGTAAATGCAGAAAAGGTTTCCCCGTCCCGGCAGCCTATGGCAGCGATGGCGCCCTGGAGCACATGCTTTAGCCGGTCCATCACCATAAGATTGCGGGAAAAATCCCCTAAAGAAAAGACCACAATATCAATGGGGTCATGCCGCTGCACCTCCTGAATTCCGGGGAGAAAGTCTTTGTGAAGCACGTCTCCGGAGAGCAGGTGCATTTTGGCGGTTTGATCCAAAAAATAATACTCTGCCTCCAACCGGGACAGGGGCGCCTCATCCCGGTCTGCAATGGTAAACCGGTTGTTCTTTACAGGGTTGCAAACCAGACTGTTTAAGCCTTCCAAAAACACCGCCCTTCCCAGATCTCCAAATCCCAGAATCAAAATATGCAGGGGTTTTACGGCCTCTCCAAGGGTATCCAGAGAAAGCCCTTTAGCGCTTTTGGGAAAAGAAAGCAGGTCTTTTCCAGTACAAAGGGACTGCATCAGCTGATTGGCCATTCTTTTCTCCAGGTTAAAAAAGCGGATATCCCCCTTGCCTTTGGTGTCCAGGCTCTTTTCCATCATTCTTTCCAGGGAAGGGGAACGGGAAAGAAGCACCATGGGGCAGTCCGGGTATTCCTTCAGAAAATATTTGCGAAAGAGTCCCATATTTTTAAAATTTTGAATCTCCTCCTCAAAGAAAATCACCGCCGCCCTCCGGGAAAGGATGCTTCTGGCAGTTCCCTTCAGCATTCCCGGAGGATCTTTTTCCAAATCCATTTCTATTGTTTTGATTCCTTTTCGGATCAAAAATTCTTTGCTGTAGGCCGTTTCTTCTTTGCTGATCATATATCCGATGCCATTGTTTTCCTGAATCAGATTGCACAGCAGCTCATAGGCCCTTTCCCCTCCTCCAAATACCACATATCCCCTGGCATACATTTTTCGAAACAAGTATCCTATCCGATACAGAATGGTTCCGAAAAGATTCACAATGCCTAAAAATGTGCCCAGAGGCGCCAGCCACTTGGCAATTTCATATAGTACAGAATACTGTTCCGTTAGGCCAATGGTGGGAACAAAGAAATACAGTTTAATGACGCAGAAAAGCACCGCAAGATACAGCCGGTATCCCTGCAGTTCCCGGGCATAGTAATCATAGGCGCCTATGGCGCCGCAGACTCCTCCCAGGAGCAGCAAAAGATACAGGAAACGGTTTTTGTAACGGGCCATTTTTTCCATGAATTGTTTTCCCATAGCTTTCTCCCTATTGTGATCTTCCGATTTTTTCCAGTTCTTCATCGCTTAAATGCCGGTCTCCCAGGGTTTGTCTGGAAAGACGCTCCAGTTCCTCCAGGGAATAGATCTTTTCCAGAACCGCCCCCTCTTTTTGGCTGTCATACAGCACCCCCTCTCCCTCCGGGGTAAAGTAGGCCTTTCCCTGGGATGCAGACTGATAACTGTAGGTTTTAATGTAAGCCCCTGTGGCAGCATCCGTCAAAACCGTATCCCCTCCCGCCACATTGGTAAGGAGATAGTGCCGGTCCGGTGAAATGGAGTTGGTGCTGAGTCTTTCGCTTTCGCCTCCCTGCCGGAGATTATTGGTGGGAATTACCTGGATGCCCTTCCCCATGGTATAGAGAAAGATATTGTCCTCTGCCACGCCGATTCCCTTCCGTTCTCCCTTTTCCTCATAGAGACTGTAGCATTCCCCTGGAATGCTTTCCAGGCTTTCGCCGGAAATGTCAAACAGATGGCTGGTATGATCCACAGTATTTATGGCAATCCACTGATCCTCCTGGCTTAATACCAAAGATTGAATGTCCATTCCCAGATCCTGGGAAAAGTCCGCCATTTCTCCAGTGTCTGTGCGGTAGCTTTCTACCCTGCCGTCAGAAAAAGCGGCAAAGATGGTTTTGTCATCCTGAGAAAATACAATTCTGGACAGGGTGATATATTCTCCTGTAGTTTTCCTGGAAGGCGTGAGAGCCAGGATATTGCCGGTGGCAATATCCACCAGCTGGACATTGGCACCGGCCAGATCGCTGACAGCCATCAGGGTGCCGGTATTATTCAGGGCAAAAGCATGGAACTCCGGGGTGAAATCCTCCGGTCTCTCCATTTGGCCCTTCTTCTCTCCAGTTTGTACGTCGTACAGATAGAGATTTTCATCATCTATATGCAGGGTATATCGGTAGTTTCTGCTTTGGGCCAGCAGACTTCCCTGGAAGGGATGATGCTTGGCATTGCCCTGGGTATCCAAAATCAAAATCGTTCTGTCTGTGGCAGAGTGCACCAGATACCGCCCTCCATCTGCAAAGGAAGAAGCATCCTGTATGTCTGTGATTTCTTTGGAAAGGGCATTTTCCCAGGAAGAATAGTCAATGTCATACCAGATACTGGCGCTGTTGTCTGACCAGATGGCCACCATATCTCCATTGGCAGGATTTACTTCAAAGTTGGAAAGGGAGGCTTTTTTTCCAATCAGTGTTCCGGTTTCCTTTTTGCTTTTCAGATCAAACAGCATAAAACCGGATCCGTCTAAAATAGAAAGATACAGGTGATCTTTATAGGAGGCAAGGCCGGACGCCCGCCGGGACAGCTGGAATTTTTCCACAGCACCAGGATTCTCCCGATCCAGGATATACAGTGTATCCTTCAAGCAGCGGTACAGATACCTTCCATCCTGGGAATACAAAAGGGACTTTCCAAAGATGAATTTTTCCTCCGGGGGCAGCAGCTGCCTTTCCTCTAAAGTATTCAGATCCATTTCCACAAGGGAAGCATCGGACAGGACATAGGCTATGGCTTCCCCATCCTCAGAAGAAACCACGTATTCCGGTTTGTTATCACCTTCAAAGTCCTTTGTATAAATCAGCTTTCTTTGAGAAATATCCCAGATATCAAAGCGCACCGAAGGGGAGGTGTCCATCATTCCCACAAGGAACCTTCCATTTTTTGTGATCCGCATGGCAGTATAATATAGTTCTCCTGAGGTTCCAATAGGGGTATAGGTTTCACTTTCCATATCCCAAAGCTGCAGGCTTCTGTCAAAGGCGTTGCATACAATCGTCTTTCCCCGGGGGTCTGCTACAACACTGACCAAAGGAATGGGAGAATCTATGCTCTTTTCTTTTCTGCCTGTGGCAATATCCCACAGCTCCACGGTGTTGTTCTCTCCAATTACCAAAAGCTTTTTTCCCTCTTCTACGATGGTATACAGTATGCTTTCCCTGCCCATGGAGATTCTGGAAATGCCGCTGTAGGGTTCCCGGATTAACGCTCTGTTTAGGACAGAATACTGCAGGGCATGGAGATAGGATGATTCTTCCATGGCATCAGAGGATAGCTCCATGGCTTTATCTGCAATCAAAAGGGATAAAATCCGGTCTCCCTTCCTTAGAGAGGACTCGGCATAATTGAATACCATAAGGGCGGTCTGCTGCCTGGCCCGAAGCTCTGCCCGCAGGGCCTGGCGATACATATTCCACATGCAAAGGGCAAAAACAAGGGCGGCAGCCAACACCATGCTGCCGATTCTTAGCAGAAGGCGGATCCTTCTTTCCCGTCCCCTCTGTCTAAGATCCCCATAACTGATTCCCAGCATTCCTGCCATGATCCGGTAAATTTCCGTTTCCTTTAAAAGCTTCAAGGCCTGGGCTTTGCAGATTTCCTGTTCTTTTTTGGAAAGAAGGGCGTATTCTAGATTCTCTCCCTGGCGAAGGGAGGGGGGACGGATATCAGCAGCCAGGGATTCCCGGTTGGTGTCTGAACGGGTCAGGGGGCCAAAGAAAACCTCCCGGGGTTCTCCCTCCACCAGCAAAACCAAAACCTGTTCCTCCCTATGGGTTTTACAAAACAGTTCCATTTCCTTTTGGCACCAGGGGGATAATTTTGTCTGTTTGGAACAAACGCAGATAAAAAAACGGGACTGGCCTATGGCCTCCACAATGGAGTCCGTTAAATCTCTGGTGGTAAGTTCCTCTCTGTCTATAAAGCATCGGCCAAGCCACCCGGAATCTTTAAATTCCTTTGGAAGGGAGAAGGTTTCTAAAAGCTTGTGCAAAGCTTTGGCAATGTCCCCATCCGGATTGCTGTGCCGATAGCTGATAAAGGCATCATATTTATAGTTTTTTTCTATTGGCTCCATAGGATTTTGTCTCCCTTCTGCCCATAACTATGAAAAAGTTTTTTCTACAGCATCCTCTATGCCAGAGGGGGCTGGCGCCTTTTTTCCGGCGCGGCTTTAGTGCCATTACAGTATAGAGTACTACCTGGGGGGAAGCAGCGTCAAGTTGCGAATCCCTTAAAAATATACCTCTTGGCCAGGCATCCAAAGATTTTGGGAACGCTTGCCAAAGAGGTTTTAAATTTGCTATATTTGACAATCATACATTGAGGAGAGCATGGAATGAAGAAAGTTGTGAAATTCGGGGGCAGTTCCCTGGCCAGTGCCAGACAGTTTAAAAAGGTGGGAGAGATTATCCGGGGGGACAAAACCAGAAGATATGTGGTGCCCTCTGCACCGGGAAAAAGAAATTCCCAGGATGAGAAGGTGACAGATCTGCTGTATGAAACCTATGAGGCGGCTGCAGCAGGAGCTTCCTATAGAAAAAAATTCGAAAAGATACGGGAAAGATATATGGAAATCATTGACGGTCTGGGGCTTAATTTAAATCTGGATCATGAGTTTGCTAATATAGAGGAAAATTTTGTAAAAAAGGCGGGAAAGGAATACGCTGCCTCCCGGGGGGAATATTTAAATGCCATGATTATGGCCAAATACCTGGGCTATGAATTTGTGGATGCAGCAGAGGTGATTTTTTTCCATGAGGATGGAAGCTTTGACGGGGAGGCTACAGACAAGGAGCTTTCTGAAAGGCTGGCCGGAATTCCAAAGGCAGTGATTCCGGGATTTTACGGCTCGGATGCTACTGGAAAAATCCATACCTTTTCCAGAGGGGGATCCGATGTGACCGGCTCCATTGTGGCCAAGGCCATCCATGCGGATCTGTATGAAAACTGGACGGACGTTTCCGGTTTTTTGGTGGCGGATCCCAGAATTGTCCAGGATCCGGAGGTGATTGAAACCATTACCTATAAGGAGTTAAGGGAGCTGGCCTATATGGGAGCCAGTGTGCTTCATGAGGATGCCATTTTTCCGGTGCGAAAGGAGGGCATCCCCATTAATATCCGCAATACCAACCGGCCCGAGGACAAGGGAACCATGATTGTGGAAAGCACCTGCAAAAATCCCAGATTTACCATCACCGGCATAGCAGGAAAAAAGGGATTTTGCTCCATCAATGTGGACAAGGCCATGATGAATTCCGAGGTGGGATTTTGCTATAAGGTGCTGGAGGTGTTTGCCAGAAATGATATCTCAATAGAGCATATGCCCTCCGGCATTGATACCATGACGGTGTTGGTGCATCAGGATGAATTCGAAGAGCACGAGCAGCAGGTGGTGGCGGGGATTCACCGGGCCGTCCATCCGGATTCGGTGGAAATGGAATCCGGCCTGGCTTTGATCGCCATTGTGGGCAGGGGTATGAAGGCCACCCGGGGCACCTCCGGCAGAATCTTTTCCGCCCTGGCCCATGTGCGGGTGAATGTAAAGATGATTGACCAGGGATCCTCCGAATTTAATATCATTGTAGGGGTGAAGGAAAGCGACTTTGAGGTGGCCATTAAGGCCATTTATGATATTTTCGTCGCTGCTGCCCTGTAAATATGAGCAAAGTGATTGTTATCGGGGGAGGGGCTGCCGGCATGATGGCTGCCTGCCAGGCCGCCGGGATGGGGCATACTGTGTGCCTCTATGAAAGGAATGAAAAGCTGGGAAAGAAGCTTTTTATTACGGGGAAGGGCCGGTGCAATGTGACCAATGCCGCTCCCATGGATCAGGTGATGAAGAATGTGGTAACCAACCCCCGATTTTTATACAGCGCTTTTCAAAGCTGTACCAACCGGGATGTGATGAATATGCTGGAGAGGGCGGGGGTTCCCTTAAAGGTGGAGCGGGGAGAGCGGGTATTTCCTGTCAGTGACCGTTCCTCGGATGTGATCCGGGGCTTTGAAAAAATCCTGAAGGAGTATGGGGTGGAGATTCACCTCCATGCCAGAGCAGAGGGGATTTGGATCGAAAACAACAGATGCAGAGGAATTCTTTTTCGGGGGAAGAAGCTTTTTGCTGACGGGGTGATACTGGCCACAGGAGGACTTTCCTATCCATCCACCGGTTCCGATGGGGATGGATACCGCTTTGCCAGAGAGGCAGGACATCATATTACCCCTTTATATCCTTCGCTGGTTCCTTTTAATGCAGAAGGAGAAGGGGTAAAAGGCCTTCAGGGGCTGGCTTTAAAAAATATCCACGGATACTTTTATGCTGACGGAAAGCTTTTCTATGATGAAATGGGGGAACTGTTATTTACCCATTTCGGGGTCAGCGGTCCCATTGTGCTTTCCGCCAGTGCCAGGGCCACCGGGGCCATCCGGCAGAAAAAACTCAATCTGAAAATTGATTTAAAGCCGGGACTTAGCGAAGCAAAACTGGATGAGAGGCTGCTGCGGGATTTTAAGGAATTTCAAAACAAGCAGTTTAAAAACGCCCTGGGGAAGTTATTGCCCCTAAAGCTGATTGATTTGGTGATTACTCAATCTGGAATCCATCCGGAGAAAAAAGTGAATGAAATCACCAAAAAAGAACGTTACGATTTTATTAAGATTTTGAAGGGACTGGACTTTACTTTAGCCTCCCCTAGAGGGTATAATGAAGCAGTAATCACCAAGGGAGGAGTCAATATTGGAGAAGTTAATCCCAAAACCATGGAGTCTAAGCTCCTTCCCGGGTTATATATTTGCGGAGAACTTTTAGACCTGGATGCCAATACCGGAGGGTATAATCTTCAAATTGCCTGGTCTACGGGATTTTGTGCGGGAGGAAGCATAGGATATGTATAGTATAGCCATTGATGGACCGGCTGGAGCAGGCAAGTCCACCATTGCCAGGGAGGTTAGTAAAAAACTGGGTTATATATATATTGATACAGGCGCCATGTACCGAGCTATGGCCCTTTATTTTGTTGACAGAGGACTGGATTACCAAAGGGAGGAGACCGTGGCCTCCCATTTGGATGATATAGAACTTACCCTGCTTTATGAAAGGGGCATGCAGAAAATTTATCTAAAGGGACGGGATGTTTCTTCGGAGATCCGAAGGGAGGATGTGGGGAATGCTGCCAGTACCATCAGCCAGTTTGAATCGGTGCGTGCAAAGCTTACCAGGATACAAAGAAATCTGGCTGCAGCAGGGGATGTGGTAATGGATGGGAGGGATATTGGAACCTGTGTGCTGCCCCATGCGGATTTAAAAATTTACTTAACTGCCTCTGTGTCAGTGCGGGCCATGCGCCGATACCGGGAGCTTTTGGAAAAGGACAGCGATTTGGATCTGGATTTGTTCCAGATTGAACAGGAGATAGAAGAAAGAGACTACCGGGATATGCACAGGAAGCATTGTCCTTTAAAACAGGCAGAGGATGCCGTTTTGATTAACAGCTCCCATCTTACCCTGGAGGAGGTTGTGACAAAGATTTTAGAATTAAAAAACAGAGAGAAGGAATGGAAGTTATTTTAGCAAAAAGCGCCGGTTTTTGCTTTGGCGTAAAAAAAGCGGTGGATACCGTTTATCAGGAGGCAGGCAAACAAAAGGAGAAGGTATATACCCTGGGGCCCATTATTCACAATGCAGAAGTGGTGCAGGATATGGAGAGAAAAGGGGTTTCTTTGGCAAGGGAGGAGGAGCTTCCCCGTTTAGAAAAGGGAACGGTGATCATCCGCTCCCATGGGGTGGGAAAGCAGGTGTATGAAAGCTGTAAAAAAAGCGGACAAAGGATTGTGGACGCCACCTGCCCCTATGTAAAAAAGATCCACTCCATTGTGAGTCGGGAACAGGAAAAGGGAAGAAGGGTAATAATTGTTGGAAATCCAGTGCATCCGGAGGTGGAGGGCATTCGGGGCTGGGGGGATGAGAAAACCGCAGCCATAGAAAGCCTGGAGGATTTTCTTACCCTGGGCATTGACAAAAGGGAAGCGTTAACTATTGTAGCTCAAACCACCTTTAATCATAATAAATTTCAAGAAATCATTGATAAAATTTTAGATTTAGGGTATGATGTTAGTTGTTTTAATACCATTTGCAATGCAACACAGGAAAGGCAGGTTGAGGCTCGTGAGATTGCATCCCAGGTGGATGCGATGATTGTTATTGGAGATAAAAAAAGCTCTAATACGGCAAAACTTGTTGAAATTTGTCAAAAAGAGTGTGAAAATACTATTTTCATTCAGACGCTTGATGATTTGGATACCAGAGCTTTACTTTCTGTAGAACGTGTAGGCATTACGGCAGGGGCATCAACCCCAAAACATATCATTGAGGAGGTTCAAAATTATGTCAGATCAAAGTTTTGAACAAATGTTAGATGAAACATTTAAGACTTTACACACAGGCGAGGTTGTTACCGGGAAGGTAATTGATGTTAAGGAAGATCAGATTATCCTGAATGTTGGATTTAAGTCCGACGGGATCATTACCCGCAGTGAGTATAGTAACGATAATAATGTTGATCTTCGTTCTGTTGTGAATATTGGTGACGAGATGGAAGCCAAGGTTTTAAAGATTAACGACGGCGAAGGTCAGGTAGTGCTTTCCTACAAGAGATTGGCAGTAGACAGAGGCAACAGGAAATTGGAAGAGGCCTTCAACAATCATGAGATTCTCACCGGTCAGGTGGTGCAGGTGCTGGATGGGGGCTTGAGCGTTATGGTGGACGAGTCCAGAGTATTCATTCCTGCTTCCCTTGTTTCCGATACCTTTGAAAGGGATCTGAGCAAGTATAAGGATCAGGAGGTGGAGTTTGTCATCACGGAGTTCAACCTTCGCAGAAGGAGAATCATTGGTGATCGCAAACAGATTCTGGTTGCCAGGAAGAATGAGTTAAAGAAGGCTCTGTTTGAAAGGATCACACCGGGAGATGTGGTGGAGGGAACCGTAAAGAATGTAACAGATTTCGGCGCTTTCATTGACCTGGGAGGTGCAGACGGTCTTTTGCATATTTCTGAGATG
>CALISX010000336.1 GCA_938041725.1 uncultured Lachnoanaerobaculum sp. | reverse complement strand
AAATAAAGTAACTTTTATGCCGGAGGAAACCAGCATCACCATACTTACAGGTCTACATATCACTTTGCTGCAAGGCAGCTTGTGAAGTCAGCCGCAGCAAGCAAATGCTGCGCGGACTTATATCTATGGTGGTGCCGATCCATGGGCATGGGGTTTACTGCGTCTTAGGGGTTTTCAATCTCCAGGGTAATATCTTCAAAGTAAGGAGAAGAAATCACTACAGAGTTGCTGCCAGACACAAAGTCCTTGGCGCTGATATGCAAAAACTCCACAGTACCATAGGCGCTGTTTTGCGCTGCACTAAAGGTTTTTTTAGAGGAATCCACACTGGAAACCCTTTCATATTCCTCTCCGTTTACCGTAAGGGTTACATCCAGATCGCTCAGAACCTTCATGAAGGTGGAAAGTTTCCCTGTATTGCTGCGGTCAAAGGTTACCCTGGCAAACTTCGTACGATCCCAGAAATTTTCCATAATCTTTGCACTTACTACCTCTGGTGTTTCAATGGTGGATGCAGTGGTGTACTCCAAATTCTCAAAATCTGCTGCCTTAAATACCAAAGTATCTCCCAGCCCCTTAAATTGATCGGATTTTACAAATACAGCCCCTCTTTGCACCACAAAACCTGTGGTGGTTCTGGAAAAGTTTCCGGTAAATTTGTCCACATCTGTTCCATTGACTGTGACAGTTTCCAGCTTACTCATAAATTCTTCCGCTTTTCCAGCTTCTTCACTGGTAAAGGTGATTTTATAGGCATCAGACCAGCCGGCCTTTTCCACAGAAATACTATCCACTGATACCACATGGGCCTTTGTTTCCGGTGCAGGAGCCTCCTGAATCAGGAGCCCCTTATTGTCCACCTTAAACTCCAGATCCTCATAGCCCTGGGCATGCACCACAATGGTATTTTCCTCCTGGCTCAGTTCTCCCTTCACCTGCAGGAACTTTACCCTGCCGCCATAGGCTTCGTCATTGGCAACAGTAAAGGCTTTGTCTCCGCTAAAGCTAAAGGATCCTGTCTTTTCCAGATCTTCTCCGTTTAAGGTAACAGACTGTACTGCCTTTAAGTATGTCTCCAAATCCTCGGCATCCATATCCTTAAAGGCCACATTAACATAGCTGTAGAAGAATTTATTCACCTTCTTGGTTTCTTCCACAGCAGGGCTTTCTGCCTTCACCTGGCCGCCGGGATTGCTTTGATTGTTGTCTCCAGGATTGGTTTGGCCATTGTCCCCTGGATTGGTTTGACTATTGTCTTCCGGATTGGTTTGGCCCCCGTCCCCCGGCTGGGTCTGGCCACCGTTTCCGGAATTTTCCTGGGCCTGCTCCACTTTAATATCCAGATGCTTCACCGGGTATCCCGCAGCCTGAAGGTACAGGGTATAGGTTCCAGCCTCTGTAAAGAAGCCCTTTCTTAAAGTGATCTTTCCATCTGCCACAGTATATACTGTATCAGAGTAAAGCCCTCCTGCCGATGCCGTAAGGACATTTTTCAAATCTCCCTGAGGTGTTTTTAAACGCACAGTCTGCAGCCTGCTCAGGAAATCCCCCTTCCTTGGGTCCTCTGTATTCATGGCCAGCACCACAGCTTCTCTGCCTACCTGTGCACTTCCTTCTAAGGAAAGGGATACCTCTTCCAAGGTTTCTGTAAGCGTCAAGGTAAGCTCCAAAGGAGCATATCCAGCGGCATCCAAACGCAGGGTATGTTTTCCAGCAAAGGGCTTTTGATAAATATTAAAGGCACTCTTGTAAAGAGTAATGCTCTTTTTGTCGGCACTGATTTCATACTGTTTTAAGTAAGTGTCGCTCCGAAGGGCAGTACTGTTTCCATCCACCAAAATGGAGGTAAGCTTTTCAATAAAATCTGTATTCTCCGTGGTGATGGTAATGGCATCGGAAATGGGCTGGGTCAAGCCTGTAAAGGCAGGGCCCTGGGTGCCAACACCGTCGCCATAACGATAAATGGTTCCCAGCTTTCCATTTTCCAGTACATTCTTTACATTCCCCGGTGTATATCTGGTTTTGGCATCATCAGACGCAATGTATTCTCCAAAGGAAAGGATCCTGCCATCCAGCCTGGCCTCCTTTACTGCATCCAGGAAATAATTCAGAGAATAGACCGTTCCCTTATCCTCTCCTACAACGCCTTCCGGGGTCTGGTCAAACCACCACTCCAATACAGCAGCAGAATCCCCATTGCCCAGTCCGATTTCATTTAATACCAAGGCATTGGCAATCAGATCATAATCAAATACCAAAGTGGAATTGATCATCATACCGGCGCTGGCCCCGGAGGTAGAGTCACTCTTTGAAGAGGAGGAACCACCCCTCCTGCTGGTGGCAGAAGACACCGCATCCAAGGTGCTGTTTTTGGCAGAACCAAAGGAGCCGGAAAGCACCTGGGTCTTGCCGGAACTTGGTCTATTGCCGGAATGGCCTGCATTCACCGTGGGGCTGGACAACATCGACTTCCGCCCCAAGTTCGAGGTGCGCAAGCGGGTCGGCGAGATT
>CALISX010000335.1 GCA_938041725.1 uncultured Lachnoanaerobaculum sp. | reverse complement strand
CCTCAAACATCTGTCTGAAAGCAAGACGACCAATACGACCAAAACCGTTAATTGCAACTTTTACTGACATTTCCAATCCTCCTGAAAATATACCATGTTAAATAATTATTAACTCCGTTCCATTGTACAAAAGAATAAACACAAATGCAAGTCTTTTCCTTTATAACTCTTTGCGGATATACCCCACAATATTCAAAGCATGGTCTGAGATTCGTTCCAGATTGCTGATGATATCCAAAAAGACAATACCTGCCTCAGAAGTACACTTTCCAGAGGAAAGCCTCGCAATATGGTTTTCCCGCAGCTCATCCTCCAAGCTGTCCACCTCATCCTCGTATTGACTCACCTTTCGAATGTCTTCCAGAGACTTGGTATTCCTGGCCTGGATGGCCATGGTAAAGGCCTTCAGGGTGCTGTCTGAAATCCTCTGCAACTCCTCCTTGGCTTCCTGGGAAAATTCCAGATTATGTTCCCTCATATACTTTACATTTTCTGCCAAATTCTCTGCATGATCCCCCACCCTTTCAATATCTGTTACAGAATGAAAGAGATTGTTTACAAAAAGCTTTTGCTGTTCATTCAATGACAGATTATCCACTCGAATTAAATACTCTGTAATGAGAGACTGCATATTGTTAATGGTTTTTTCTGTTTTTAAAATCTTCTCCACCGTAGCCTCATCAAAGGTCTGGAGAGCCTTAATTCCTCTGGTAAGATTTTTGATGGCCACCTGACCCATATGCAGTACTTCCAGTCCTGCTGTTTCTACCGCAAAGGCTGGCGTACCAAATACCCTTTCATCCAACTGCTTGATGGAGGTCATTTCCTCCGCTTCCTCTACTGCCGTCTCATCCTGACCGGGTACAATCCAGCCGGAAAGCTTCACCAAAACCTGGGCAAAGGGAAATAGGAGCGTTGTCATGGTAAGATTAAAAAAGGTATGAAACAAAGAAATCTCCACCGCATTGATATGGTACTGGGCCAGTTTGGTGTAAAAGCTAAAAACTACAAATCCCAGGATTCCAAATACCACTGCTCCAAGGCAGTTAAACAAAAGGTGAATGGCTGCCGCCCGCTTGGCCGTTCTGCTGCTTCCAATACTGGAAATCAAAGCTGTAACACAGGAGCCGATATTCTGTCCCAAAGTAATGTAAATAGCGGCACTGGTATTTACCACACCATTTAAAGCCAGGGTTTGCAAAATACCTACAGAGGCGGAGGAACTTTGCAAAAGAGCTGTCACAATAATTCCCACCAGCATACCCAAAATGGGGTTTCCTCCCAGCAGACGGAATGCATCAGAGAAAATGGGAAGACCTGTAAAAGGCTTGATACTGGAAGACATCAGCTCCAGTCCCATAAACAGCATACCAACACCAATCAGAATCTCTCCTGTAGTTTTTTTTCGATCGGTTTTAGAAAATAAAATCAGTACTGCTCCGATGCCGATTAAAAGGGGGGCATAAAAATCCGGGGTTAACAGCTGCATAGAATCCCCGATCTGGCTAAGGGAAACAATCCAGGCGGTGATGGTTGTGCCGATATTGGCACCCATAATCACCCCTACAGCCTGGCTGAGACTCAGAACCCCAGCACTTACAAAACCCACCACCATCACTGTGGTAGCACCGGAACTTTGAATAATGGCGGTTACAATAGCTCCCAGAGCAATGGCTGTAAAACGATTTTCCGTAATCTGGCTCAGAAACTTCTGCATCTTTCCGCCGGCTGTTTTTTGCATCCCGTCTGCCATGATATGCATACCATACAAAAACATGCCCAGTCCGCCGATAAAGCCGAAAAGATAGGATACATTATCAATCATACATTTTCCCTCATTCATTGCAAATTCTGATTCCTTTTTCCAATCCCCGTTCTCAGAATTTGTAAGAAAATATTTTTTCAATGGCTATAAGAACAACCTTTAACATTCTAACAAGTTTCCAGTGTTTAAGCAATACGAAAAGAGGTGTTGAAAAAACAGATATAAGGATTCTTTCTCTTTATCATTAAGAAATCCTTCATAATTCATTTAGCTATTATTCAACATTTTTACGGAACCTTGTGATATACTTACGTCATCATAAATGAACAGCCCCATTTATAAAATTAATGAAATCCGAAATCCTAGCAAAAGCCTCGTGGAATCACGGGGCTTTTGTCATGGGAGGAATCAAGTCCCTGACCATCCCATAGGGGAGCTGCGCAACTGGATCGTTGTGCAGCTCCTCGCAGAATCTCTTATATATATTCTCCCATAATATCGCTAAAATCAAAAGTCGCAAAATAATCCCTTGGGGTTTCCGCCCTTCGAATCATCTGCACCTCTCCATTTTCTTTTAATAAAAGCTCTGCTGACTTTAATTTTCCATTATAACTGTACCCCATGGAGAAGCCATGGGCTCCTGTGTCATGGATAAACAGCAAATCTCCAATCTCAACCGGAGGAAGCTTGCGATCAATGGCAAATTTATCGTTGTTTTCACAAAGAGAACCCACCACATCATAGGTTTTTTCTGCCTTCTCCCCTTCCTTCCCCAGTACTGTAATATGGTGATACGCTCCATACATGGCAGGACGCATGAGATTCACTGCACAGGCATCCACCCCCAGGTACTCCTTATAGATATGTTTCTCATGGATTACTTTGGTTACCAATCCTCCGAAGGGCCCCAGCATAAAGCGTCCCAGCTCTGTGTAAATAGCCACATTTTCCATGCCCTCCGGCACCAAAATCCTCTGAAAAACCTCACGCACTCCCTCTCCGATCTTGGCGATGTCATTGGGAATTTCTTCAGGGCGATAGGGGATCCCAATACCCCCGGAAAGATTTACAAAGGAAAAGGCTACGCCGGTTTCTTTTTTGATTTGTACGGCAAATTCAAAAAGCTCCTCTGCCAATTTGGGATAATATTCATTGGTTACTGTATTGCTGGCCAAAAAAGCATGGATCCCGATATGCTCCACTCCCTTATCCCTTAGAATTTCCACCGCCAACCGGATCTGCTCCGGGGTCATACCATATTTGGCATCTCCCGGATTATCCATAATTCCATTGGACATGGTAAATACCCCCCCGGGATTGTAGCGCACAC
>CALISX010000334.1 GCA_938041725.1 uncultured Lachnoanaerobaculum sp. | reverse complement strand
AATCCGCAAAAGATTGTCATAGTCCTCCTCTGACAGTCTGGAAAGTCCCGCCAGTATCCGCAAGGCTTCTAAATTGGCCAGATACTGCTGCCTGGGATTTAAGGGTACAATTTCTTCTTCATCTTCTTTCGGGGCTTCCTCCGCCTCATCCAAGGCAGCAACCCCATTTGTTGTAGTCTGAGACTCCTGGACAGATTCTGCCGGAGCCTGCAGCTCCTGTGAATCCTCCCCTGAATCCTCTACAACGTTTTCCATACCTGGACATTCCACTACAGCCAAGCCGTTGTCCAGATCATCACTCATTTCCTCATCGCCGCCATCCTTCTGCGGAGCAAACTCTGTAAAGGCCTCCACCACATTTCGTCCGCCGCCGCCGTACATTGCTGTGGAAAAAGCTACTACCCCCACAACAACTGCACCGGACATTAATACAGCAGAGTTTCTGTACATCCTCTTTGTAATCTTAAAAACAAACAGCTGTATTCCAGAACAAATGGTTTTGATAAGCGATTTAAGTCTAGGCATAACGTTCTCCTTCATGACGTAATTCGTTGTATCAAGGGCATTATAAAAAACAATTAACCATTTGTCAATATTTTTGAAATATATGTAATCCTTTTTTAACATCTACTGCACAAGCTGCTCCAGCAGCAAAGGGCTGCGGGGACTGATACAGCTGTCTGTGCGCAACGGGTGTGCTTGCATACACAGATATATTTCCATCGGACGGGGCTAACCTTCCGTCCAATCCCGGACCGATTTCCGCTCCACCAAGGTCACCGGCAGACGGATGCATCTAGTCTCAATGGGCTGGTTCCCTATCAATTTCAAAAGCTGGGTCACAGCCAAAGCTCCCTTTTCCTGTACATTTTGCCGCATGGTGGTAAGCCCCGGACGGGAAAAGGCATCATATTCAATATCATCAAAGCTGATTACTGACAGGTCTCCAGGAATATCCACCCCTCGGTCCAATAAATATCCCATTAAATCCAAAGCATAGTAATCATAACAAACCGCCAATGCACTAAGGGACTTGCTGGCCTGATAAATTTCTTCAAATCTCTCCGGTTTACTTTTAACACCGATTTCTGCTTTAAAAATCCACTGGGGATTGATTTCCAGCCCTGCCTCCTTCAAAGCCCGGCAATACCCGGCATAACGAAAGCCTCCCACATTTTTTCCGTCATGGTTGTGGTCGATCACATAGCCGATTCTTTTATGTCCCCTTTGAATCAGGTACTTCACCGCCTGGTACATCCCCTCCTCATCCTGAGTTCCGATATTGACATGCTTTTCATAGGCATCAAAATAGGTGTCTGTAAATACCGTGGGCACTGTAATGCTTTGAGAAAGCTTTTTGCAGACATCAATATACACCCCCACGGTGATGATGCCGGCCACATTCCACTGCATAGCCATGCTGCAGATCTCCTCACTGCTGTGGCTGGCATACAGCATCATATAGTACCCCTTCCTTTGCACCTCCTCCTGGATGGCTCCAATCATGGTGGATACAAAGGGTGTATACAGATATCCGCTGTCCGGATCTGTTAAAACACTGGCGATAACGCCGATAATTCTGGAAGAATGCTGCACCAGCATTCTGGCCCCCATATTGGGAATATAATTTCTTTCCTTAATAATTCTATTAATACGATCAATGGTATTTTGGGATACCTTTTTCGTTTTATTATGTATTACATTGGAAACCGTGGTTACACTGACCCCGGCTTCCCTTGCGATGTCCTTGATGGTTATCATTTTTCCCCCACAATCAACTCTGTGTACATCCCCTGCCGCACATAACCGGCACCACACATTGTATCAGTCTCACATGTCACACCCTGTAAACAGGCAGTTACTTGTAGTCTCCCCTAAGCCATTTTAGTCCATAGGAAGCGTAAAGGGCAGCCCCGATTTCCAGGGCTTCCTCGTCCACATCAAAGCCCTCATTGTGAATCTGGCGAAGGGTATTGGGCAGCATTTCATTGGACGTTCCCAGATAGACATATACCCCGGGAACCTTTACAAGAAACTCTGCAAAATTATCTCCCCCAAGGCTTATGGGACGGTTGGAAATCACATGGTCCCTGCCAATGATTTCTTCTGCGGACTCTCTGGCCTCCTGGGCTGCTCTGGGATCATTGACCAGGGCCGAGGCAACATCCTTCCAGATCACCCTGGCCCTTCCTCCATAAATTTTTGCAATGGACTGTGCTGTTGCTGTAACCTTCCTTTGTATATCCTCTCTGGTGGCCTGGGAGGTGGCTCTGGTAGTTCCCTCCAGCATCCCCTCTCCCGCCACAATATTGTAGGAAGTTCCGGCTTGCATCACACCCACACCAATGACCACCGGATCCACGGGAGAAGTGGTTCTGGTTACCAAAGCCTGAAGGGCAGTTACAATCTGGGCTGCAATATAGGCTGCATCCACCCCCAAATGGGGGGTGGAAACATGGGTGGACTTTCCCTGTATTTCAATTTTAAAATGATCCACCGAGGCGTTGTTGATACCGGTTCGAATCCCCGCCTCTCCTTTTCTTAAGTCAGGAGCCGCATGAAGACC
>CALISX010000333.1 GCA_938041725.1 uncultured Lachnoanaerobaculum sp. | reverse complement strand
CAGGCTGCAGAGGATTTAAAACGGGATATGGAATCTCGGTTTAATGCGTATGAAAAAGCCATTAATGAGCAAAAAGCAGTGAACATGCGAAATCTTATCATCAATTTTGCAGAAAATTTGCGACAGGGCAGAAAGTATTCTGTCAAGCAGTTTGAGCGGATTTTTGAGATGATGAGCGATTACCATGCGCATTGCGAGAAACATAATATTAAAAATCATTACATTTATGAGGAGCACGACTATATCAGGGAGATGTTTCGGAATCAAGTGAAAGGAAAAAAATATGAAGATGAGTAACACAACTTACGATTTTCTGAAGTGGATTGCACAATTTTTGCTGCCCGCTGCAGGCACGCTGTACTTCGCTTTAGCTGGGATCTGGAAGCTGCCCTATGGAGAGCAGGTGGTTGGAACCATTACCGCAGTGGATACCTTCCTGGGCGTGCTGCTGGGGATTAGCACCGCCAACTATAAGAAAGAAGGAAACTGAGACAGGGAGCTTCGGCTCCCTTTTGTACTTGGTAATTGTAAATAACTTTGAAGAAAGGACTTAGTTATTATGTTGGTGGAGATTACCGGAAAGAAAAACGAGGAACAACTTACTACTACAAGCCGAATTGTTGCAGAGGTTTTTGAAAAACGCCATGATCATATAATCAGAGACATAGAAGCATTACATGATGATCTCCCCAATTTTGGGGAGATGTTTTATCTTAGCGATTACGCTGACACCTATGGAAGAGAACAGAAGCAATATCTCATGAACAGAGATGGTTTTTCTTTGCTGGTTATGGGATTTACCGGTGATAAGGCGCTGAAATTTAAACTGAGCTTTATTCAGGCATTTAACGCCATGGAGCGGGAACTGAAATTGCGTTATGAGGAGCGTCAACAGTGGGTTATTGAGCGTGAAAAAGGAAAGCTTGTACGGCATATACTGACTGATACAATCAAAATGAAGGTGGCAGACAGCCCACACAAAAAGTTTATGTATCCAAATTATACGAGGCTTATATATAAAATCCTCTTTGGCAAGACGTTTAAGGAATTGCAATTGCAGTATCAAATCAAAGAGAAAGAAAGCCTTCGAGATTATCTTACCAGCGAGGAGTTAAAAGAACTAGAAGAGATGGAAATGCTTGTTTCTTCTCTGATAGGCCTTGGATGGGGATATGACCAGGTGAAAAACTTTGTGTTGCAGGAAAAGACTAAGAAGCTTGCGGGCTAAAGAAGGGGGTATTTATGATTAAGATTGGCCAGGCCAGTAGAGACGAAAGAATGAAATACAGCGGCGGTGTCGCTGGTGACCAGGACGGGAAAGAGGTTGCTGTCAGGGAGT
>CALISX010000332.1 GCA_938041725.1 uncultured Lachnoanaerobaculum sp. | reverse complement strand
TCTGTTTTTAGGAGAAAAGACTTCTTTATCATCGCTGTCTCCATTGGATAAAATAACAGCTTTTAAGAACGTAAACCCATAAAGCCTTCAGCCCCTGCTCCTTCTTACAGATCCCACAGCTCCAGTTTATCCTTTGCAAAGGCATTCCCTCCCCGGGCTGCCTTTTCATACCACAGCTTGGCCTTTTCCCTGTTCTTTGGGGTTCCCTTGCCATACTCAAAGCATTCCCCCAGATTAAACTGAGCCTGGGCATTTCCCCCAAGAGCTGCCTTCTCATACCACATTCTGGCGGCCTCGGGGCTTTTATTTAAGCCCCCCAGCCCCCAGGTAAAAAAATGTCCCAGGCGGTTTTGAGCCATGGCCTCCCCTGCTTCTGCACAGAATCTTAAAAGCTGGACACATTCCAAAAAGTTTTTTTGTTTTTCATAGGCCAAAGCCAGATAATACTTTCCCTTTATGTCAAGGTCCTTATCCTTGATCCACAAAAACGCCTGATGATTTCCCAGGGCAGCTGCCTGTTCAAACCATTCCAGGGACCTGCTTTCATCCGCCGCCGCTTTGTCAGCCCCAAAATGATATAAAAGCCCTAAATTTACCATGGAGCTGGCATCCTCCAAAAGAGCAGCCTTTTCCCAGCAGTCTATGGCCTTTAGACAGTCTGTCTCTCCCAGCCATCCTTTAAAATAGGCCAGGCCCAGATATCCCCAGGCCTCCGGCAGGTCTTGCTTTCCCGCCTCCTCCAAAAGCCGCCGTCCCTCTCCTTGTTTTCCCTCTTCCAAAGCAAAGAGCCCCAGCCGTACCTTTGCCTTTGGAAATCCTGCTTTGGCTGCGGATTGATACAAGGGAAGGGCCATGCTGGGTTCTTCCTCTTTTTCATGAATCCAGCCCAGATAGTAGTCTGCCTCCAAGCTTCCACGCTCCTTGGCCTGCGCCAGCCATGTCCTGGCTTGGGAAAAATTTTCCTCTTCCAGAAAGGATTTTCCCACCTCCAAAAGCTCCCGTTCCTTTAGATTGTGCAATCCCCTTGCTTTTAATTTCTCTATGTTCATTCTATGGCATTCCTCCCCGGGCGGCTGCCGCCTTGTGGATTTCCTCCTGCAAAAAATCCTGGCAGATTCTCCCCTGGCCCTTATACCGCAAAAGCTGTCTTTCCATAAAATTCAAAATTCCAGCCTCCAGAGCAGGCAGCGCCTTGGCATCTGTCAAATAAAAGGAACAAACCAAAAGCTCCGGACGAATACTGGCTGTGCCCAGCTGCAAAAGCCAGGCATCCATCCTGTCCAAAACCTCCTGCTTTTCCTCTCCTTCTAAAGAGGCCAGGGTAAGAAAAACCGGGTACAGCAAGGGGTCTTCTTCCTCCTCCCAGACGTTTGCTTCCTCCAAAAACCGATACAGAGGGGCCGGAGCGCCGATTCCCTCTCTATGGCAGGTTAAGGAAAGCTTCTGCCTGTAATCAGCACCAGAGGAAAAGGTAAGACCCTCTAACAGCTTTTTGGGCAGGGAATCCGCCAGATATCCTGCATAGGATATGATTTTTTTGATTCTCTTTTGGCAGGACTCCTCCTTGGTTTCAATGGTAAGGGCACCGCTCCCTCCCAGGGCCTTGGCTGCCAGCAGCAAAAACC
>CALISX010000331.1 GCA_938041725.1 uncultured Lachnoanaerobaculum sp. | reverse complement strand
CAGAATCAATGGAGTCGTACTGTTGTATGGCTATGGAATCTTCTGATATGACTTGATATTCAAAATCCCGGATATAGGAATGCTCTGCAATGCAGATACTGGCATAAGAATCCAGCTCATATATGGCAGTGTATCCTTTTCCAATGTCCGATGCAAACTGATAGGTATCGAAACCGGTATTCATCAAAGCACCGGTTCTTACAAGCCTGCTTTCTGTATGTTCTATAAAACTCTGATAGCCCTTATTCAAAACAGTCTCCCTCCTTCCGGTTTGAATGATGGTAAAAGCCAAAGGATACGGCAAAAAGACAATCCTGGCCATAAGTTAGATATCCCTAACCTATAATGTGGTATTATACCATAACACAATACATAACAATAGGCTTATTGGCAGTATTTATATAAAGGTGGTGAATAACTATAAAGGATATAAAAAAATACAGAACTTTTGATTTTAGAACCATTATTTTTTTGGACTTATTGATTATGTTATTTATGCTGCTCTCTGGAAAGCCCGCCGTAACCCTATGTTCCTTTTTTATTGCAGCAGCCGTGCTGTTGACTGGAGGACAGTACTCTGCGGCACTGCATTACGGGGGAGCTTTCGGCGGATTATTTTTGTACTATTATGCTGCAGTACATATCCTTCCCTCCTTACAAAGGTCTGTTTTTTTGATGATCGGTATGATTGCTTTTATTCTCCAGAGAATCATCCCGTTTTTGATGCTGGGGACAGCAATCAAAGAACAAAAAAATTTATCAGAAATTACAACAGCCCTTGCCAAATGCAGATGTCCAAAGGGTATCCTTCTCAGTATAGCAGTAATGTTTCGCCATTTTACTTCATTGAAGGATGATTTTGTAACCATTGTTGAGGCCATGAAACTGAAAGGGATAGATACCTCCTGGAAGGGAATGCTCCTGCACCCCTTGCGTATGCTGGAATACATACTGGTTCCCATGCTGTTTCGCAGTTTGGGCACAGCAGAAGAATTTTCCTGTGCCGCCCTTGTAAAGGGGATAGAGCATCAGGCGGACCGAAGCACCTATTTTGATGTAAAAATCCGCAAAAGAGATGTCCTTTTTTTCGTACTATCTCTTATGGCACTGGGTATGAGTACGGCCATTGACTTATTTTAAGGAGACAAAATGATCCGATTAGAAAAAGTGAGCTATCAATATAAAGAGAATGAATTTCAAACCATAAAAGAAGTGAGTCTTTCCATCAAAAAAGGGGAATTTGTAGTCCTGACGGGAAGAAGCGGCTGCGGGAAATCTACCCTGTTTCGCTGTATCAATGGTCTTTGTCCTCTTTTTTTTGAGGGAGAACGATCCGGAAACATTTCGATACACCATAGAAATACTGCATCGCTGCGTATAGGAGAAATATCCCAAATGGCCGCTTCCGTTTTTCAGAATCCGGAAAACCAGTTTTTTACAGCAGATGTATTGTCCGACCTTGTTTATGCTTGTGAAAACTACGGTGTTTCCAAACAGGACATAGAGCAACGTCTGCAGCGCATCCTTTCCATGCTTTCCCTGCATAGGATACTTGACAAAAAACTATCTGCTTTATCCGGCGGCGAAAAGCAAAAGGTGGCCATTGCATCTGCTTTAATGCTGAAAACAGATATTCTTTTGCTGGATGAACCTTCCGCTAATTTGGATTATCCCTCCATTGTTTTATTATCCAAAATCTTTGAGAAATTAAAACAAAACGGCTATACCATCCTTGTAATAGAACACCGCCTGTTCTATCTGGAAAACCTTTGTGACCGGTTAGTTGTGATGGAGCAGGGCAAAATAAGCCGCATATTGGATAAACCTGCACGCAAGAGAATGAACAACTCTTTGTTTCATAGGATCGGATTACGAGGAATCCATCTTTTTCAAAACATTATCCGGGATCCCCCCGCCTTAAAATTTGACGAACCACTCTTAGCATTGCAGGATATCACCTTTGGATACCAAAAAGAAAGAAAAATATTACAGGGACTTTCCTTTTCTGTGTCCCCAGGGGATAAGGTGGCTTTGCTGGGCAGAAATGGATGTGGAAAAACCACCCTGGCGAAAATTCTATGTGGTTTAAAAAAGGAACAGCAGGGCAGTATATACTTCGACGGCAAAAAGCTTGTACCAAAAGAACGAAGCAAAACTGTAAGCTATGTCATGCAAAATGTGGATTTTCAGCTCTTCGGGTACAATGTCTACCACGATTTGCTCCTTGGCCATGAAGGACAGCCCCATATAGAAATGCAGATAGAAAATGTTCTGGATGTGTTGGGACTATCCGACAGCAAAGAGCAGCATCCCACCAGGCTGTCTATAGGACAGAAACAGCGCTTGGTGGTTGCCGCCTCTTATTTACTGCACAAAAGGGTCAATGTCTTTGATGAGCCCACCAGTGGCTTAGACTATGAAAATATGCAGACGATTTGCAGGTTCATTGATTCTATGACGGGAAATAAAAATGCATCTATTATCATTACCCATGATTATGAATTCATTGTATCTGTTTGCAACCGTGTAGTTCTTTTAGAAAATGGAAAAATCGTAAAGGATTTTCCCTTGGTGGATACGCAGCAACTGAATCGTGTTTTCAACGAAAATTTATAGGAGGATACCATGAATCAGACATGGAAAGCCAGTGATTTTGTTTTGATCGGTCTCTTGGCCGCTGTTCACGCAATGGTTATATATGGTGTTGGAATGCTGACTGCGGTCTTGCTTCCTGTGATGCATATATTTGCCGCCAGTATTACTGCACTTATTATGGGAAGTGTGGTTTTATTTGCTGTGAAAAAAATAGAACATTTCGGAGCCTTTACATTACTGTTAAGCTTAGGAACTGCTTTTTTCACCCTTACTGGCATGGGCAGTATACTCTGCTTGATTTTTGTCCTGGTTACCAGCTTAATGGCAGATTTTATTATTTCCAAGACCCAATTCAAAACCCTCATCATCGGTGTTGGATTTGGTTTTTCACAGGCGGCCTATCTCTTTGGCGGATGCTTTCCCTTCCTTTTCTTTTTGGAACGAGAAGTACAAAAATGGAAGAACATGGGGATGGGGGAAGAGGAAATCTATTCCTACGTAAAATACCTTACAGGCGGTTTTGCCGCATTGGGTATCCTCTCTGCCATAGTCTGCGGCATCTTTGGCATTTATATAGGCAAAGCCATTTTGAAAAAACATTTTCGGAATATGGATTAACCGAAGCATAGGAGAAATGTATGTATCCAAACAGAGAAAAAAAATTCACAGATTTTTTAAAACCATATGCTGCTTCCTATACCGGTTCCATTCTGTTGGCCATTGCAGGTGTATGTTTCGGGCTGGCCCCCTATTATATCCTGTACCGTTTGTTAACCGGACTTTTGGCTGGTGCTGCCTGTAAAGATGTGATTCTTGGTGCCCTTGGCATTCTTACAGCTTTTATACTGCAGCTGGCCTGTCATGGTTTCTCCACAGCCCTTTCCCATAAAACTGCCTTTCAAATACTGGGACAGATACGCATTGCCATAACAAACAAGATGCTGCGGCTGCCCCTGGGATATATGCAGCTTCAGGGCAGCGGTTATTTTCAACATATGCTGATTGATGGAACAGAACGGCTGGAATTTCCTTTGGCCCATGCCATACCTGAAACCACCTCCAATGTACTGATTCCTGTTGGGATTGCAGGTATTTTGTTTTTTACGGATTGGCGCATGGCTCTGGCCGTACTGGCCCCTGCTGTGCTCACTTTACTGATCTATCTGCCCATGTATATAGGAATTATGGATGCCTTTGCCAACACATATTATCTGGCCTTGGAACGTATGAATGACAGGGTAATTGAGTATATCAGAGGCAATAAGGAAATTAAAATATTCGGACAGGAACAGACGGCCTATTCCAAATATACAGAATCCATTGAAGCCTACAAGAAATCCACCTTACAGTTATACCATAAAATGCATCTTGTTTCTGCCCCGGCTCTGGTTCTCCTGTCCTCTATTTTGGTCAGTGTTTTATGTGTCGGAGGATATTTGTATGTGTTTCAAGGACTTTCGGTAAATCGTTTCCTTTTTGCTATTCTGCTTTCCATGGGACTGGGTACATCCCTGCTGAAATTTACGGAATTCATGGACAATTTTTATCATATCAAAAATGGAAAGCATATCATAGATGCCATGCTTTCTGTTTCAGAATTACATGAACCGGCGTCTGGAAAAACAATTTCCGGCAATACCATTGCGCTTCACCATGTTTCCTTTGCCTACGACAAGAAAAAAGTATTAGAGGATATTTCACTGGTAATTGAAGAGAATGCAAAAGTAGCGATCGTTGGTCCATCCGGTGCGGGAAAGACCACCATAGCCAATCTCCTTGCAAGGTTTTGGGATGTTACGGAGGGAAGCATTACCATCGGGAATGTGGACTATAAAGATCTCCCCTTATCTGAATTAATGACAAGAATCAGCTATGTCACACAGGATACTTTTTTATTTAATACCTCTATTCTGGAAAATATCCGCCTGGGAAATCCCTCTGCCTCCAGAAAAGAGGTAGAGGCTGCAGCCATAAAAGCACAATGCGGGAATTTTATCGAAAAACTGGAACAAGGTTACGATACCATTGTAGGGAATGAAGGTACAAAACTGTCCGGAGGCCAGCGGCAAAGAATCATTATCGCCAGGGCCATTTTAAAAAACGCCCCTGTTTTGATTCTGGATGAAGCAACCGCCTATACCGACATGGAAAATCAAAATAAACTGCAGGCTTCCCTGCTGGCGCTATGCCAGAATAAAACATTGATTATCATTGCCCATAGACTTACCACAGTGACAGGCTGTGACAAAATCTTTGTGCTGGATCATGGAAAGCTTGACTCCATGGGAACCCATGCAGAGCTGCTGCAAACCTCTGCCCTATACAAAAAGATGTGGTCTGCCTATCTGTATCCCTAAAAGGAAAGGAGCCGATATATGTTGAAAACAGTTTGTAAATTTTTAAAGCTGATGGAAGGACAGCGCCTCAGCTTATACCTTTCCTTCTTTTTCAGCTTTTTAGATGGCATATGCGCCATAATTCCCTTAATTATTGTCTACTGCATGATGGCTTCCATGCCGGAATTCAATAAAAATGCGATCAAGCAGCTAGACCAAAACTCCCTTTTGCTCTATGGCATAGGGATGGTGGTCCTTTTGGTTTTTCGCATTCTTCTCCGATATGCTACTATGCGGCTGCGTTCAGGTGCCGGATATAAGGCCATCTGTGAGAAACGCATCTCCTTAGGCACCCACTTAAAGCGTGCATCCCTGGGATTTTTGAGCAAAAAGAATCAAGGCGATCTGATTTCCACCATTACCTCCGATGGAGCCTTTCTTGAAATAGAGGGCATTGGCGTCATTGAGAAAACAGCCACAGGAATTCCTGCTTTGTTCATCGGCTTGCTTTTTTTATTCTATGTGGACTATAGAATCTTTATTTTTGCCATCCTCTTGCTCATTCCCGCCTGGTTTTCCTACCGACGCCTTGCTTTGGTACAGGACCGGCTTCATATCAACCGGCAAAAATACATTGGCACCGTAACAGAGGAAACCCTTGCATTTATTCGGGGGATTCATATTTTAAAATCATGTCAAACAGAAAAACAACATGTATTAAAAATTACAGAAATCTTCAAAAAACTTCGGGATGCCTCCATTCACAATGAGCTTTCCCATCTTTTTCCCATGGCCTGTTTTCAATTTTGGTTTCGTGGGATCACCTCTGGAACAATTTTTCTGGCAGGAGTACTTTTCCTTTGGCATGAACTTGCTTTTATGAAAATGTTTCTATTGGCCCTGTCCTCCTTCGCTTTGTTCCAGGGAACAGAGGCCATGGGAATCTTTAGTATATTTGCAAAAATGACAGAACAATCTTTAGAGCGCATGGAAATAATTGAAAACATTCCTGCTATGGCGGAAATTTCCGGAAAAGAAAAACTGCAAAAATTTGATATTTCCTATGAGGATGTAAGTTTTGCCTATGGAAGCACTCCTGTTTTGAGCAATATCTCCTTTCGGGTACCGGAACATACCACCACGGCCCTGGTGGGACCCTCCGGCAGCGGAAAGACCACCCTGCTCCATTTGCTGGGAAGGTTCTGGGATGCACAGCAGGGAACCATAAAAATAGGCGGCAAGGAAATTCAAAGTTTATCCTATGAACACTTACTGCGTCATATCAGCTTTGTCTTTCAAGATGTGATGTTGTTTCAGGATTCTATTCTGGATAATATCAAAATAGGGAAACCTTCTGCCAGCCTGGAGGAAGTCATGGAAGCCGCCAAAAGGGCCGGATGTCACGACTTCATCATGGAACTGCCGAAGGGATATGAGACTGGATTGGGGGAGGGAGGAACCAGACTTTCGGGAGGAGAAAAGCAGCGAATTTCCATTGCCAGAGCATTGATAAAAAATGCACCCATTGTACTTTTAGACGAGGTCACTGCCAATGTAGATGGAGAAAACGAAGCAAACATCCAATCTGCACTGCAGGAGCTTTTAAAAAATAAAACGGTTATTATGATCGCCCACAAATTATCCACCATACAAAAAGCAGATCAAATCCTTGTCATAGAAGAAGGACAGATCTGCCAGAGAGGAACCCACAAAGAACTGGTAGCACAAAAAGGATTGTATCAAAAACTGTGGAATATGCAGTATCAAACCGGAAAGTGGCGGCTGTAGCAAAGGACAAAACTCGTCCTTATTTTGCATTCACCCATAGGGGGCGGCAGTACTACGCCCCCAGCCCCGACTCTCTTAAGCCCCAAAATTTTCCTGTTTCTCACAATTCCCCACAAAAATATCAGAGACTTCCAAGGAGGTTAGTCCCCCTTATTCTCCCGCACCTTTGCAATGCTGGCGATTCTGCTGTCATTTTCCCGCTCCACATTCATGAGCCTTACGCCGGAAGCCATCCGTCCAATCACAGAAATGCCGCTGACCTCAATGCGGATCAAGGTTCCCTCTGTGGTAATCAGTAAAATCTCCCGGTCATCATTGACCAGCTTGGCCCCTACCAGATTGCCGGTTTTCTCTGTAGGTTTGTAGCAGATAATACCATAACCTCCCCGGTTCTGCACCTTAAATTCACTGACCGGGGTTCTCTTGCCATAACCGTATTCACTGACCAGCAGCAGATCCTTGCCCTGGGCGATCAGCTGCATGCCGATGATTTCATCCCCCCTCCGCAGCCGCATTCCCAGCACACCTCCGGCTCCACGGCCCATAGTACGCACATCCTTGTCATTGATACGGATGCACATACCCTGCCGGGACACCAGCACCAGCTCATCATTGCCATGAGTCACCTTCACCTCGATCAGCTCATCCTCCTCATGGAGGCTAATGGCATTGAGACCATTTTTTCTGATATTTTCAAAAAGAGAAATCTTGCATTTTTTGATGCTGCCCTTTTTGGTCACCATAAATAAATAGCCGTCCTGGCTGTTTTCCTCCCCGGGAATAATGGCGGTAATTTTTTCATCCGGCATAAGGGGCAGCAGATTGATGATGGCCACCCCCCTGGAGGTACGTCCTGCCTCAGGAATCCGATAGGCCCGGATGGTATACACCCGTCCCTTATTGGTAAAGAAGAATACATCGGAATGGGTGCTCATCATGACAATGTCCTCGATAAAGTCATCCTCAATGGTCTGCATTCCCTTAATGCCCTTGCCTCCCCGGTTTTGCACATTAAAATAATCCGGACGCATCCGCTTAATATAGCCAAGCTTTGTCATGGCGATGATCACATCCTCTTTGTGGATCAGATCCTCATCCTCCATCTCCTCATCCTGTTCAAAGCCGGTTCTTCTCTCATCCTGATACTTCTGGGAAATCACCAGAATTTCCTCCCGGATAATCCCCAGAAGCTTCTTTTCATCCCCCAGGATCTCCTCATAATAGGCAATCTTTTCTTGCAGATCCTGGTATTCCGCCTCCAGCCGCTCCCGTTCCAGTCCGGTAAGAGCACGCAGGCGCATATCTACAATGGCCTGGGCCTGAACATCCGTCAGAGCAAAGCGCTCCATCAGCTCCGCCTTGGCTGCCGCCACATTGGCACTGGCCCGGATGATACGGATCACCTCGTCAATATGGTCCAGGGCAATTAATAAGCCCTCTAAAATATGGGCCCGCTCTTTGGCCTTGTTTAAATCATATTTGGTTCTTCGGGTAATCACTTCCTCCTGATGGGAAAGATAATACCGGAGCATGTCCAAAAGATTTACCACCTTAGGCTGGTTGCCCACCAACGCCAGCATATTTACTCCGAAGGTATCCTGCATCTGGGTATGCTTATACAGGCGGTTTAAAATCACATTGGGATTGGCATCTCTTCTCAGCTCAATCACAATGCGCATGCCCTCCCGGTTGGATTCGTCCCGAAGATCCGTGATCCCATCCACCCGCTTTTCCTTCACCAGATCCGCAATTTTTTCAATCAATCTTGCCTTGTTGACCAAATAGGGAAGCTCCGTCACCACAATACGGCTCTTCCCATTGCTCATGGATTCCACCTGGGACACAGCCCGCACCTTGATCTTTCCCCGACCGGTGGTGTAGGCCTGGCGGATGCCGGAAAACCCTAGGATTCTGGCTCCTGTGGGAAAATCCGGTCCCTTGATAATTCCCAAAAGATCCGCCAGCTGGGTGTCCTGTTCTTCAATCCGATCGTCAATGATTTTCACCACCCCGTCAATTACCTCTTTGAGATTATGGGGGGGGATATTGGTAGCCATTCCCACGGCAATGCCTGTGGTCCCGTTAACCAAAAGATTGGGAAAACGGGAAGGAAGCACGGCAGGCTCCTTTTCCGCTTCATCAAAGTTGGGAACAAAGTCCACCGTGTCCTTATTGATATCCGCCAGCATTTCCATGGCGATTTTAGAAAGCCTGGCCTCAGTGTAACGCATGGCGGCAGCTCCGTCTCCGTCCATGGAACCGAAGTTTCCATGACCGTCCACCAAGGTATAACGCATGGACCAGAACTGGGCCATGTTCACCAGGGCGCCGTAAATAGAGGAGTCTCCATGGGGATGGTATTTACCCATGGTTTCACCCACAATACGGGCGCATTTTCGATGAGGCTTATCCGGACCATTGTTTAATTCAATCATGGAAAACAGCACTCTTCTTTGCACTGGCTTGAGTCCATCCCGAATATCCGGCAGGGCTCTGGCTGCAATCACACTCATGGCATAGTCAATATATGATTTTTCCATGGTTTTCTTTAAGTCAACTTCATTCACCTTATCGAAAACATTTGGTTCCATAGGAAACTCCTTCTTTCATGATGGTTCTTACGATTGTATGCAGCCTGTTTTCCGGGATCATACATCCAGATTGGATACAAATTTGGCATTGGCCTCAATAAATTCTCTTCTGGGCTCCACCTGATCTCCCATCAAGGTGGTAAAGGTCAGGTCAATCTCCGACTGCATGGTTTCATCCATGGTAACCTTTAAGAGAACCCTTCTTTCCGGATCCATGGTGGTTTCCCACAGCTGCTCCTCATCCATTTCTCCCAGTCCCTTATATCTTTGAATCTTATTGTTTGAATCCCGGCCCACCTCCTGTAAAATCCGGTTTAATTCCTCATCGGAATAGGCATACCAGATCCTTTTGTTTTTTTCCAGTTTATACAAAGGGGGCTGTGCCAAAAATACATGGCCCGCCTTAATCAGCTCCGGCATGAACCGGTAGATGAAGGTCAAAATCAGGGTATCAATATGGGCCCCGTCCACATCTGCATCGGTCATCACAATGATTTTATCATACCGCAGCTTGGAAATATCAAAATCCTCATGGATTCCTGTGCCAAAGGCGGTGATCATGGCCTTAATTTCCGCATTGGAGTATACCTTGTCCAAAGCGGCTTTTTCCACATTTAAAATTTTCCCCCGCAGAGGTAAAATGGCCTGGGTGTTCCGGTTCCTGGCATTTTTAGCAGAGCCTCCAGCGGAATCCCCCTCCACAATAAAAATCTCGCATTCTGCCGGATTTTTACTGGAGCAATCCGAAAGCTTTCCCGGCAGGGAAGTGGAATCCAGGGCGGACTTTCTCCGGGTCAGATCCCTGGCCTTTCTGGCAGCGGCTCTGGCCTTTTGGGCCGCCAGGGCTTTTTCACAAATCAGTTTTCCGATCTGGGGATTCTGCTCCAAAAAATAAGTGAGCTGTTCACCCACAATACCGCTTACGGCCAGGGAGGCCTCGGAATTTCCCAGCTTCTGTTTGGTTTGTCCCTCAAACTGCGGCTCCTCCACCTTTACAGAGATAATGGCGGTCATTCCCTCCCTGATATCCTCTCCGGAAAGATTTTCCTCGTTTTCCTTTAAAAATTTCTTGGATCTGGCATACTCATTAAAGGTTTTTGTAATGGCATTCTTAAATCCCGTTAAATGAGTGCCTCCCTCCGGGGTATTGATGTTGTTTACAAAGGTGTAGATGCTTTCAGAGTAGGCATCATTATGCTGGAGAGCCACCTCCACATACACCCTTTCTCGACTTCCCTCACAGTAAATCACCGGAGAATAAATCGGGGTTTTCCCCTTGTTTAAATAGCTGACAAATTCCTTGATCCCCCCCTCGTAGTGAAAGGAACGCTCCTGCTTTTTATCCCTGTCATCCCTCAGGGTAATCTTTAAACCTCTGGTTAAAAAGGCGGTCTCCCGCAGCCGGATTTTTAAAATTTCATAGTCAAATACCGTATCCTCAAAAATATCCCTATCCGGCAAAAAAGTCACCTGGGTGCCATGGCACGCAGGGTCACATTCTCCAATCACTTCCAGAGGAACCTTCACCTTTCCCCTTTCAAAGACCATATAATAAATCTTTCCATCCTTAAAGACCTTCACCTCCAGCTGCTGGGACAGGGCATTGACCACAGAGGCTCCCACCCCATGCAGTCCGCCGGAGACCTTATAGCCCCCTCCGCCAAATTTCCCTCCCGCGTGAAGGATGGTAAATACCACCTCCAAAGCCGGGAGATTGGCCTTTTTTTGTATATCCACCGGAATGCCCCTGCCATTGTCCTCCACTGTCACGGAATCATCTCCGTTCAATGTCACCCGGATCTCACTGCAAAACCCGGCCAGCGCTTCATCCACCGAATTGTCTACGATTTCATATACCAGATGATGGAGCCCCCGGGAGGAGGTGGAGCCAATATACATCCCCGGTCTTTTTCTTACTGCTTCCAGACCTTCCAGTATCTGAATCTGGGATGCATCATATTCCGTACTCATAGATTTTCTCCTTTACTGGTTTCTTCCTGTACTGTTCCCTGTTGGACATGAAAAATCTTTTCCACATTCCCACTGCCTTTCACAAAATCCTCCACACCGGTGCAGGTAATAAAGGTCTGAACATGCTGTATGGCCTCTAAAAGCTGCCTTTGTCTGCGGCTGTCCAGCTCTGAAAGCACATCATCCAAAAGCAAAATGGGGCTGTCTCCAATGGACTCCTGCACCATTTCTATTTCCGAAAGCTTCAGTGACAGGGCTCCGCTTCTTTGCTGTCCCTGGGAGCCGAATTTCTTTAAATCCAGGGTCTCATTGATAAAAAAAGCAATATCATCCCGATGGGGTCCCAGATTGGTGGTTCCATAACGAATGTCCTGGGAACGGGATTTTTTTAATTCTTCCAAAAAGCCCTCCCTGTGGGCGCTTGGAACATAGACGATCCGCATGGTTTCCCGGCCTCCCGACAGACGAAAATGCACCTGGCTTAAAATGGCATTTAGTTTTTCAATGAAGGCCCTCCGACACCGGATCAACTCCCCTCCATACCGCACCAGCTGCAAATCCCAAACCTCCAGAGTATCCTCCAGTTCCCGTTTTAAGGCAATATCCTTTAAAAGCCGGTTTCTCTGATCCAGCACCCGGTTGTAGGATACCAGACTGGACACATACAATGTATTCAGCTGGCAAAGCTCCAGATCCATAAACCGCCTTCTCTCCTGGGGGGAGCGCTTAATCATGTTTAGATCCTCTGGAGAAAAAAATACCACATGGCATACCCCAAAGAGCTGGCTGACTTTACGGATGGGCACAGAATTGAGAGCCACCCCCTTGGCCTTATTTTTCTTTAAATGCATGTCAATGCGAAAGGGACTGTCTCTCTTTCGCAAAAAAAGCTTAATATGGGATTCTTCCTCCCCAAACCGAAGAATGTCCCGATCCTTGGTGCCCCGATGGGATCTTGCGGTGGCCGCCATATAAACGGACTCCAAAATATTGGTCTTTCCCTGGGCATTGTCTCCATAAAACACATTGACGCCCCGCCCGGGATGTAAAATCAAACTCTCATAATTCCGATAATTGCTCAGTTCCAAGGATTCTATAATCATGTCCTTCGTAGGAGAATACATCTCCTCTTCTTAGTTTCTTTCCCCTTTGCAGTACAGGGGCTCCGTTCACCAGTACCAATCCCTCCCGGATGGCATATTTGGCATCGGAGCCCATAGAACAGGCTCCGGAAAGCTTCATTGCCTGCTCCAGCTTAATGTATTCGTCCTTAATCCGTACCTGTTCCATCTTCCCCCCTATACAAAGTTCACCGGTAAAATCAGATAGGTATAGCTGTTTTTATCATCCTGGATATAGCAGGGGGATTTGGCATTGGTGAAGTAGATGGTCACAGTTTCATCCTCAATCACCTTCAAAGCATCCGCCAAAAACCTGGGATTAAAAGCAATGGTTAAATCATTGCCCTGTTTTTCAATGCTTACCTTGGCATTCATCGTTCCTACCGAGGAATTCACCATTAAAGTCAGCAGGGTCCCCTCAATTTTAAAAATTAAAGGTCTGTGTTCATTTTCCCGTATCAAAATCATGGCCTGTTCAATGGCACTTTGGAATTTGGATCGGTTGATCTGTAACCGGATGTCATAATCTCTGGAAAGCATATTTTCGATCTGAAAATACTCTCCCTCCATCACTCTGGACAGAACTTTGGTCTCATCAAATTCAAAAAGAATGTGGTTCTCCAAAAAATACAGAGCCACCTCTTTTTCACTGTCGCTGTCCAAAATCCGCATTACCTCTTGAAGAGATTTAATGGGAACCACACAGCGGTCATCTTCGTATTCTCCCTGAAGGGAAAGATTTCGAATGGAAATCCGGTGTCCATCCAGAGTGACAAATTTGGCTGTGTTATTTTTAATATCAATCAGTTCTCCTCCCATCATCCGGTTAATATCCGATTGGGCGGTAGAAAATTCCGTTTGACGAATGACTTCCTTTAGGGCGAACTGAGACAAGAGGATACCCTGGCCTTTGTCCAGATAAGGCATACGGATAAATTCCTGAGGATCCAATCCCATAATCTGAAATTTGGCCTCCTCACATACAATGGTGGTTAATAGGTTTTCTTCTGTGCTGACCCGAATCAGACTTCCAGAGGCTTCGAATTTTCGGACAATATCCGAAAAAATTTTAGCATTTAAAACCACCTGTCCTTCCTCCCGGATGACAGCCTGCAGCTGGGTCTGTATGGCCAGATCTCCATCATTGGCATCTATCAATACCACACCTTCTATGGCTGTAATGAGGACGGATTCCAATATTACACTGGTGGTTTTGGTGGCAACGGCCTTTATCGCAATATTTAATGCAGCTACAATATCGTTTTTGGTAAACTCGATGATCATGGTGACCTCCTGGGGCGGCCATATATAAATATATATTTTTTTTTAGTATTAGTGTTTATATAGGCTGTGGATATGTTAAAAACCCGGGCCAAGCCGCGAAAGACCTGGCTTTGCGTCTATCAATTTATAAACATGGGCTGTGGCTTTTCCACTGGTTTAGGCTGGATCTACTGTGGAGAAATCTTTTTCTGAATAGTATCTACCGTTTGGTGCAGGGCCGGGTCTACATTGATTTTTTTGGAAATCACGTCTTCGGAGTTCACAATGGTGGAATGATCTCGGTTACCCAGAAATTTTGCAATTTTGGTCTGCGTATCGTTGGTCATCTTCCGGCAAAGGTATACGGTGATATGTCTGGCGGTGGCCACCGGTTCCTTGCGGCCCTTCGCTTTTAAATCCTCCAGGGTTATGTTGAAATGCTCTGCCACCACAGTGGCAATGTATTCCGAGGTGATTTTTGAGGGAGCGTCCGGAGTAATCATATCCTTTAGTACATCCTTGGCCAGATCCAGGTCAATCTCCTGGTTTCGGTTTAACCGGCTCATGGCATATATTTTGTTCAGGGCTCCCTCCAGCATACGGATATTGCTTTTGATATTGGTGGCAATGTACTGCAGTACTTCATTGTCAATGTTTTTTCCGTCCCGTTCCTCTTTGCTTCGAAGAATGGCCATTCTGGTTTCGTAGTCGGGGGTTTGAATTTCTACGGACAATCCCCATTCAAACCTGGAACGCAGTCTTTCCTCCAGATTTTTCAGCTCCATAGGGGGCTTATCGGAAGAAAGAATAATCTGCCTTTTTACTTCGTAGAGGGCATTAAAGGTATGGAACAGCTCCTCCTGGGTGGCATCCTTTCCTGTAATGAACTGAATATCGTCCATTAAAAGCACATCCACGTTCCGGTATTTGTTGCGGAATTCCGTAATGGAATTGTCCCGGCTGCTGTTTTTAATGGCATCCACATATTCATTTAAAAACTTCTCACTGGTAATATAGAGAATTTTATAGTTGGGGTTGTGCTGCAGGATATAGTGGGCAATGGAGTGCATCAAATGGGTTTTCCCCAGACCCACTCCTCCGTAAATAAACAGAGGATTATAGGTTTCTCCCGGGGTTTCTGCCACGGCCACTGAGGCAGCATGGGCGAAATCATTGCTTTTTCCCACCACAAAGGTTTCAAAGGTGTACCCCGGGTTTAAATTGGCATTTAAAAGCTTTAAATTGTCCACTTCAAATTTGCGGTTTTGAATCAGCTGATTTCTGCTTTTTCCCCGAACAGGATCCGTTCCCTCTGCCTCAAACAGCACATCGCACTTAATCAAAGTAATTTCTTCAATGCAGACAGCCAAATTGAAGGCAAATTTTTTTGAAACGTAGAGCCGGAAGCTCTCATTGGGTACAAAGATATGCAGGGTGGAATTTCCCCTGGAATCAGTGGTCAGGGAATCAGGTTTTAAGGGAATGATCCAGGTATTAAAAGATACATCTGTAAGCTCAAAATCATCTCTTAAAAAGGTGATAATTTCATTCCATTTTGCTTTTATTTTGTTTATCATCCTTTTCTCCTTCAGGATCATATTTTAAAAAGTGGATATGGCAAAATTTTCTCTAAGTATAGCAAAATTGGAGCCATAAGGCAATAAACCAAATTTCTCCAGAGGAGACTTATCCACTTTTTTGTGGATAAAAATCCGGATAAAAAAGTGGATAATGTGGATAAAATCTTGATAAGTGGACAAAATTTTAAAATTCCAAGGGATATCCCCCATTTTTGAAAAGTTGTTGACAAGAATGTGGAGAAGTTCCATCCAGCAGAAAGAAAGCTTTCCAGGCTTATGCACCAGCTTTTGCCGGGGTTATCCACAAGTTGTTCACATTCTGTGGATAACTTGAATCCCCCCTTTTCCCTGTGTATTACGATTCAAAAAACAGGTTTTTGTGGATAATAATGTTTATAAATGGTATAATATTCTGGCATTGTATCCGTAAGGAATAATAGCGAGAGGAGAATACGAACTATGAGAAACAGTATGCAGGGTAGTACCAGGAACATGGTGTTGACGGCGATTTTTCTTGCTATCATTATGATTCAAACAGTGGTGCCGGTATTGGGATTTATCCCCCTGGGATTTATGAACGCCACCATTATCCATGTCACTGTGGCCATTGGCGCCGTTTTGCTAGGGGTCAAGGCCGGAGCAGGATTGGGGTTTGCCTTTGGGCTGGCCAGTATGTGGAAAAATACGATTTTAATGCCCAATGTCACTTCCTTTTGTTTTTCTCCCTT
This sequence comes from uncultured Lachnoanaerobaculum sp., assembly GCA_938041725.1. Taxonomy (GTDB): domain Bacteria; phylum Bacillota; class Clostridia; order Lachnospirales; family Lachnospiraceae; genus Lachnoanaerobaculum. Next base: position 2,266 of record CALISX010000331.1, on the reverse strand, counting down.
TACCCCAGGCGTTGGCGGCTATATGGGAGGATATCGCTCTGTCATCGTTTGCATGGTGCCAAGGATTCTGGTAGGGGTAGTCACTGCTTTGGTGTATGCCGGGGTGAAACGGACCGGATACAGGAAGCTGGCTTTGCTGGTTTCCGGTGCTGCAGCAGGCCTCACCAACACCCTGCTGGTTATGGGAGGCATTTATTTCCTCTTTGGAAAGCATTATGCTGAGGCCACAGGGCGCAGCATGGAACAGCTTCCCTATATTATTATGGGTATTGTGGGTACCCAGGGGCTGGGAGAAACAGTTATTTCCGCAGTGCTTACCTTGGCTGTGGCCGGGGGACTGCTGAAGGTGATGGACAATACTCCTTCTATGTAAGTCTTGACTTAGGCGTCTGGGTTTACTATAATTAGTCAGTATGTTCTTTGGAAAAGAGCGATGGCTTATGGATCGCTGTAGGAAAGGTTACGATAAATTATAAGGGAGGTGCCGCATATGAAAATGACATTTCAACCGAAGAGAAGACAGAGGGCCAAGGTTCATGGATTCAGATCCAGAATGCATTCTGCCGGAGGAAGAAAAGTTTTAGCTGCCAGAAGAGCAAAGGGAAGGGCAAAGTTATCTGCTTAACAGATAGATTCGCCAGTAGGTGAGTCATCACAAATTGTGAAAGATTGTTGGGGATAGTCTTATGACTATCCTTTTCCATTAAGAGGAAGATGCAGTGAAGAGATTTCCGTCCATCCGCTCCAATAGGGAGTTCCAGAATATCTATAAGACGGGCAAATCCTATGCCAACCGTCTTTTGATTCTTTATGCGAAAAAAAATACACTGGATTATAACCGTTTGGGGATTTCTGTGTCAAAAAAAGTAGGAAACAGTGTGGTCAGACATGGGTTCGCCAGGAAATTAAGGGAAATTTTTCGTTTGAATATGCTAAATAGGCGGGGATATGATATAGTAGTAATAGTACGCACAGGAGCCGATGTTAAGGATTATCAGGGACTGGAAAGTGCATATCTGCACTTATGTAAGCTTCATAAACTGTTATAGGCATGGAACATGAGAAACTATATTAAAAAATTTATGATTGGGTGTATCCGATTTTATCAGAGGTTTTTATCTCCTTTAAAGGTAAGAACCCATTGTATTTATACTCCCACCTGTTCTCAATATGCGATTTTAGCCATTGAAAAGCATGGTATTGTAAAGGGGACAGCTTTGGGAATTTGGCGGATTTTACGCTGCAATCCCTTTGCAAAGGGAGGCTATGACCCGGTGCCTTAGGGAATGGCTGTTAGCGGCATAGTCTGCTCAGCAGCAAAGTGCTGCGCAGACTGATCTGTATGGCGGTGCCGAGCCCCCGGCCTGGGGGTTTATATAATATTTTGGAGGTATTCCATTGGAAGCTATATTGTTAACGAAGTCAACGACTCCCGTTATCGGCTGGTTTGCTGAGATGCTAGGATTCATTATGAATTTGATTTTTGATCTTGGCATTGCCAACATCGGTGTGGCGATTATTATCTTTACCATTGTCATTAATGTGATTATGATTCCCCTTACCATTAAGCAGCAGAAATCTTCCAAGCTGATGGCAGTGATTCAGCCGGAGATCAAGGCAATACAGGACAAGTATAAGGGACAAACAGACAATGAGTCCATGGCCAGGATGCAGCAGGAAACCAGGGCGGTTTACAGTAAATATGGTACCAGCATGACCGGGGGCTGTCTTCCCTTACTGGTGCAGATGCCCATTTTATTTGGTCTGTATCAGGTGATTTATCGAATTCCTGCCTATGTAACCAGTGTACGGGTGGTATTTGAGAATGTGGCCCAGTCTTTAATGAGCCAGCCGGATTATATTAATAAGATATCCTCCTTGGCCGATGCAGTCAGGCTTCCGGTGGCAAAAAATGATTTTACCATTACCAATAAGGTGATTGATCTGTTATACAAATTCACCCCCAGCAACTGGACGGAACTGGGAAGTCTGTTTCCCAATATGAAGGATGTGCTGGCCACCAATGTGGCAGCCATTGAACGTTTGAATTCATTTTTAGGGATCAATCTGGCGGTGTCTCCCTGGCAGGGGCTGGATCATATCAGTGCAGCCTGGGCCATTCCCATTTTGGCAGGTTTGACCCAGTGGATATCCACAAGGCTGATGGCCAATAATCAAAATCAGTCTGGCGGGGATGAATCAGATATGGCCAGACAGATGCAAAGCATGAATACAGTGATGCCTTTGATGTCTGTTTTCTTTTGCT
>CALISX010000330.1 GCA_938041725.1 uncultured Lachnoanaerobaculum sp. | reverse complement strand
AAAAAATCTCTGTTACAGGGGGGCATCTTTCAGGAAATCTGGGGGTGGTGGAGCTCACCATGGCCATGCACCTGGTTTTTGATTTGCCCAAAGATAAGATCATCTGGGATGTGGGGCATCAGTCCTATACCCATAAGATATTAAGCGGACGGAAAAATGCCTTTGATACCCTGCGGAAATTTGGAGGAATTTCCGGGTTTCCAAAGGTCAGTGAAAGCCCCTGTGATGTTTTTAATACAGGGCACTCCTCCACCAGCATTTCCGCAGGTCTTGGCATGGCCTGGGGAAGGGATATTAAGGGGGAACACTACCGGGTGGTCTCTGTGATCGGAGACGGCGCTCTTACAGGCGGCATGGCCTATGAGGCTTTAAACAATGCCGCCGCCCTGAAAAAGAATTTTATCATTATATTAAATGACAACAATATGTCCATCTCTGAAAATGTGGGGGGGATGTCCCTCTACCTTAGTAAAATCCGCACTGCCACCGGCTATGGAAAGTTAAAGCAGGCAGTGTTTGAAGGTTTGGAAAAGGTTCCCGTTGTCGGGAAAGGAATGATTCGAAGCCTTCGCACCACCAAAAATGGTATTAAGCAGCTTTTAATCCCGGGAATGCTTTTTGAAAACATGGGCCTGACCTATTTGGGACCGGTGGACGGCCACAATATTCCTGCTCTTTTGCAGATTTTGGAAGAGGCCAAACGGGTGCAGGGGGCTGTGGTGGTGCATGTGATTACCCAAAAGGGCCGGGGATATGCCCCCGCCAGAAGAGATCCAGGGAATTTTCATGGAGTGGGCCCCTTTGACATTGTCACCGGAAAGCCCAAATCCTCCTCCAAGGATCCCACCTATACGGAGGTTTTTTCCAAAACCATGGTGGAGCTGGCGGCAAAAAATAAAAATATTGTGGCCATTACGGCGGCCATGCCGGAGGGCTGCGGCCTGGTTTCCTTTAAGGAAAAATTTCCCAGGCGTTTTTTTGATGTAGGAATTGCAGAGGCCCATGGGGTCACCAACAGCGCCGGACTGGCTGCGGCAGGACTGACCCCGGTGGTGGCAGTGTATTCCTCTTTTTTGCAAAGGGGGTTTGACCAGGTACTCCATGATGTATGCCTGCAAAATCTCCATGTGGTTTTTGCCATTGACCGGGCAGGACTGGTGGGAGCCGACGGGGAAACCCATCAGGGGATTTTTGATATTTCCTATTTGAGCTGTATCCCCAATATGAGCATTCTGGCGCCGAAAAATCGGGAAGAGTTAAAGCAGGATCTGGAATTTGCCATAAACTATTCCGGTCCCATTGCCATCCGGTATCCCAGGGGAATTGCTTATGACGGTTTGCTTTCCTTCCAGGCGCCCATTGTTTTTGGAAAGTCGGAGATGCTGTATGAGGAAAGGGACATTGCCCTGTTTGCTCTGGGAAGTATGGTCAGCACCGCAGAACATGTGCGGGAGAAGCTAAAGGCCATGGGGAAGGACTGCACCTTGGTAAACGGCAGATTTTTTAAGCCCCTGGATGAGGAGATGTTAAAATACCTTTGCCGGGAGCATAGGCTGATCGTAACCCTGGAGGAGAATGTGGAAAACGGTGGAATAGGAGAAAGGGCAGCAGCTTTGATCCATCAGTATTCCCCCAAAACAAAAGTACTGAATATAGCCCTGCCGGATGCCTATGTGGAACATGGGGATGTGAGCAGACTTCGGAAAAAGCTGGGAATTGATTCCCAGGCGGTGTTAAACAGAATATGGGAAGTAATGTATTTTTAAAGGAGAGGGGCGTATGAAGCTGCGTCTGGATCAGGCTCTGGTGCAAAGGGGACTGGCTCCCAGCAGGGAAAAAGCCAAGGCCATTATCATGTCCGGTATTGTATTTGTAGAGGGACAAAGGGAGGACAAGGCCGGGGCCATGATTGAGGAAACCCGGGAAATTGAGCTGCGGGGCCAGGGCTTACCCTATGTGAGCCGGGGCGGACTGAAGCTGGAAAAGGCTCTGGAGGAATTTCAGATCTCTTTAGAGGGGAAAATCTGTATGGACATCGGGGCTTCTACAGGGGGGTTTACAGACTGCATGCTGCAAAGGGGGGCCAAAAGGGTTATGGCAGTGGATGTGGGCCATGGACAGCTGGATTGGAAGCTGCGGCAGGATCCCAGGGTGGAGGTAATGGAAAAAACCAATATCCGCTACCTTTTGCCGGATCAGATAGCACAGCCGCCGGTGTTTGCTTCCATTGATGTATCCTTTATTTCCCTTTCCAAGGTGCTTCCCCCCTTAAAAAAGCTCCTTGCTTTAGAGGGGGAGGTGGTGGCTCTTATCAAACCCCAGTTTGAAGCAGGGAGAGAAAAGGTGGGAAAAAAGGGAGTGGTACGGGACAAGGCGGTGCACCGGGAGGTGATTTTGAAGGCCTTTGACTACGCCAGGGAAAACGGATTTGCCATACAGGGCCTGACCTTTTCCCCCATTAAGGGGCCGGAGGGCAATATGGAATATCTGTATTATTTAAAATGTTTGGGAGAAGACAGGCAGCCGGATGTGGAAGAAGTGCTTCACATGGCCCATCATCAGCTGGCGTAAGAGGTGATATTTGAATACATTTTATCTTGTAGAAAACAGTGAAAAAAAAGATGTGGACAAGGCGGCGGCCCTGATTCATTCCATCTGTGATGAAAAGGGGAAAAAAGCCTACCGGGGTCCCGGCTATATGAAGCGGGAGAGTCTTCCAAAGGATGTGGACTGTGTCATTACCTTGGGGGGAGATGGGACACTGATCCGGGCTGCCAGGGAAGCGGCGGACAGAAATATCCCGGTCATCGGGGTAAATATGGGACATTTAGGCTATTTAAGCAGTGTTTCTGCCCTGGAGGATATTCCGGAAATGATGGAAAGGCTGTTTTTGAATAGATATACTGTGGAAAAAAGAATGATGGTCAAGGCGGTGATTCTCAGGGAAGGAAGGGAAACGGCAGTACTTCATGGACTGAACGAGGCAGTGATTACCCGGACCAAAACCTTGAAGCCTGTAAAATGCAAGGTGGGCATCAATGAGGAATTCTTGAATGAATATACATCCGATGGTATAATTATTTCGACACCCACAGGCTCCACTGCCTACAACCTCAGTGCCGGGGGACCCATTATTGATCCCTCCGCCCAAATGCTGATTATTACCCCTATTTGTCCCCATGCCCTCACCCAAAGAAGTGTGGTGCTCTCCTCGGAGAAAAAGGTGGAGGTGGACATTTTAGGGGGGGAGCAGCATGACAGGGAGCTGGTGGTGGACGGATATGAAAGCCGGAGCCTTGATCTGGGGGACAGGGTGGAGCTGACGGAGTCGGAGCTGTATGTAAGTCTATTAAAGCTTCCCGGGGGAAGCTTTTTAGAAAACATCCGGAATAAAATGAACAGGATATAGTATGAAGGTTGACCGCCAGGAAAAAATCCTTGAGCTGATTGGAAAATATGATATTGAAACCCAGGAGGAACTGGCAGAGCATCTCCACCGGGAGGGCTTTAAGGTAACCCAGGCCACGGTGTCCAGGGATATCAGGGAACTGAAGCTTTCCAAGGTAAGCGCAGGAGAGGGAAAGCAGAAATATGCTCTTATGACCGGGGGGACGCTTTTTTCAGAAAAATACATGCGGATTTTCCGGGATGCATTTGTATCTGCTGATATTGCCCAAAACCTGCTGGTGGTCAAAACCGTGTCCGGTATGGCCATGGCAGTGGGGGCCTCTCTGGATTCCATTGGGATCCATGAAATTGTAGGATGTATTGCAGGGGATGACACTGTTTTGGTGGTGCTGCGCACCAGTGAGGACGCCCGGTTCATGATGGACAAGCTGCAGGAACTGGTTAGATAAAGGGACACAGGAGATACCATGCTTTTTCAACTGCATATCAAAAATCTCGCCCTGATTGAACAGGCGGATTTGACATGGGAGCCGGGACTGACGGTGCTAAGCGGAGAGACCGGCGCGGGAAAATCTATTTTAATTGACTCCATCAATCTGGCCTTGGGGGCTAAGATGAAGGGAGATATGCTGCGGGCCGGAGAAAAGGAAGGATTGGTGGAGCTGATCTTTGCACCGGATGAAAAGCAAAGAGAAAAAATACAGGAGCTGGAAAGGGATTTTTCCCAGGAGCTTTTGGTTTTATCCAGAAAGATTTATGAAGGCCGGAGTATTTTACGCATTAATGACGAAACGGCCTCCAGAACCAGAGCAAAGTCTCTTACAGAGATTTTGCTGGATATCCACGGACAGCATGAGCATCAGTCTTTGCTTAGCAGCGCCAGGCAGCTGGAGATTTTAGACAGTTACTGTAAAGGGGATTTGCAGGCACCAAAGCAGCAGCTTCGGAGAATCTACCGGGAATTAAGGGAGATCCGGGAGAAAATATCCCAGGGAATTGATAAACGCCAAAGAACCAGGGAGCTGGATATTTTGGCCTTTGAAATCAAAGAGCTGGAGGAGGCCTGTATCAAAGAGGGAGAGGAAGAAGCTCTGGAGGAGGAATTCAGACGTTATAAGAATATGGCAAAAATCAGCGCCGGGCTGGAGAAAGCCCTGGAGGGCCTGGAGTCCCAGGAGCTGGGGGAGGGCATCCGGGAGGCCTTTGAGGCTTCGGAGTATGACAAGGTCCTGTATCCCATTCGGGAAAATTTGACCACAGTGGAAAGCCTGGTGTTTGATGCCGCCCGTCAGATCCGAAGCTATCTTGAAGGCCTGGACTATGACGAAGGGCATTTGGATGCCATCACGGAACGTTTAGATGAGATCCGCCATATTAAGGCCAAATACTCTAAGGATGTAAAGAAAATCCTGGGAATTCTACAGGAAAAAAGAAAGAGACAGGCCTTTTTACAGGAATATGAAGCCAGATATGAGGAATGGAAAACCCAGGCAGGGGCTTTGGAACGGGAAGCCCTGGAGCAGGCCAAAACCATCAGCCAAATCCGCAGGGAGGCCGCCGGGGTTTTGCGGGAGAAAATCCTTCAGGAGCTGGAGGATCTGAACTTTCTAGGCGTGGAATTTGAAATCCGCTTGGAAAGAAAGGAAAAGCTGGGACCGGAGGGGTTTGACGAGGCTGCTTTTTTTATCAGCACCAATCCCGGAA
>CALISX010000329.1 GCA_938041725.1 uncultured Lachnoanaerobaculum sp. | reverse complement strand
AATCCTATTTGGAGCTGGTGGAAAGGATCCGGGAAAAAATGCCGGATATTTCCCTGACCACGGATATTATTGTAGGCTTTCCCGGAGAAACGGAGGAAGAATTTGCAGATACCCTGGATGTGGTGAAAAGGGTGCGCTATGATTCCGCTTTTACCTTTATATATTCCAAGCGTTCCGGTACCCCGGCTGCTAAAATGGAGGAACAGGTTCCCCCGGCGGTGGTGAAACAAAGGTTTGACCGGCTTTTGCATATGGTGCAGGAAATTGCCGCTGAAAATGCCAGGAAAAAGGAAAAAAAGGTTTTTCCTGTACTGGTGGAGGGGGTTAATGACCATATGGAGGGATATCTGACAGGACGGCTGGACAACAATATGACAGTACATTTTAAAGGAAACAGGCGTCTCATCGGTGAAATAATCAATGTGGTTTTAGATGAATCCAGAGGTTTTTATTATCTGGGACATCCAGATATGAGCGAGGTTTAAATGGCACTATCTCCAATGATGACAAAGTATTTGGAAACCAAAGAGGAATATCCCGACTGCATACTTTTTTATCGTCTGGGAGATTTCTATGAAATGTTCTTTGAAGATGCCCAGGTGGTGTCCAAGGAGCTGGAACTGACCCTTACCGGAAAGGACTGCGGATTGGAAGAAAGAGCGCCTATGTGCGGGGTTCCCTTTCATGCCGCAGACAATTATCTGAACCGATTGGTGATGAAGGGCTACAAGGTGGCCATTGCAGAGCAGGTGGAGGATCCGAAAACAGCCAAAGGACTGGTAAAAAGGGAGGTGATCCGGGTTGTGACCCCAGGTACCCTAACCAGCAGCCAGGCTCTGACGGAGGATCAAAACAATTATCTTTTGGGGATTTTTTATGTGGATGAGGGCTTTGGACTGGCAGCCTGCGATATCAGCACAGGAGATTTTTTTGCTACAGAGGCAGGGACCAGGCGAGAGCTTTTGGATGCGCTGCAGCAATACCGCCCCTCTGAGATCCTCTGCAATCAGGCCTTTTCCATGAGCGGCTTTTCTTTGGAGGATATGAAGGGAGATTTTTCCGGGGTAATTTCTCCCCTGCCTCCGGACTATTTTCGGGAAGAGGAGGCAAAAACCCTGCTTTTGGATCATTTTCATCTTCACTCCCCGGAAGGGCTGGGGCTGGGAGAGTTTCCCAATGCTCTGATTGCCTGCGGAGCCGTGCTGCGCTATGTATACGATACCCAAAAATCCAGCTGCTCCCAGATTACTGCCCTCACTACCTATAAAAGCGGGGACTATATGCTGTTGGATGCCGCCTCCAGGAGAAACCTGGAACTGGTGGAAACCCTGCGTGAGAAGAAAAAAAGAGGATCTCTGCTGGGGATTTTGGATAAAACAAACACAGCCATGGGAGCCAGAACCCTTAGAAGCTATTTGGAACAGCCTCTTTTAAATCCGGAAAAAATAAGGGAAAGGCTGGATGCGGTGGAGGAGCTTTTTAACCGCTACATAGACAGGGAGGAGTTGAGGGAATACCTTCATCCCATTTATGATTTGGAGCGGCTTATGGGGCGGGTCAGCGCCAAACAGGCCAATACCAGGGATTTAACGGCCCTTAGCCAGTCCATGAAAATGACGGCCCCCATTAAGGAACTGTTAAAGAGCTTTAAAGCTCCTTTGCATCAAAG
>CALISX010000328.1 GCA_938041725.1 uncultured Lachnoanaerobaculum sp. | reverse complement strand
ACAATCAGCAATATGGCAAGGTATAAGAATGGAGACAGTAAAAATCCCCCTGTCTGCATACATGGGGAGATGTTAGAAAGTCCAAAAAGCATTACCCTTATGTTATAGGTGTTATACAAAGGCAATATTTTTTTAAAAATGGAGGAAGTGAATGAGAAAGATTATTACGTCCGCTTTACTTACCGTTGGTTTGTGCCTTAGTTTTCCTCTTGTCAGTTTTGCAGAGGTAACTACGTTGTGGTAGTTGACAGATGCAACATATGCCAAAAGTGCACATAATCTGTATGGAGATGTATTTCACTATATTGGAATGGTTTCTGTCCGGGGAACAGATAGGGATGCCAGAAATGGGATGAATGTTTATTACCGCTGGGTGCAGCTTAAGTATAATGTAGAGGGAAATATTACCACTGTCAGAGCAAATTCAAAAGGAAAGAACGACAGTACACCGAGAAAAAATGCTAAAATAGTACCTGATTCCAAGAATCCCATAGCAAAAAAGTCCACAGTTCATTACAAGACCTCATATGGAAAAGTAGATGGAAGCACAGTTAATTCTGTTGGCGGATCCGGAGTCTTTTTTGATAGTGGTAAGGAAGTCATTTTACAGTAAGCAATTATGTTTTTCTGTTTTCCGAGGAACAGGCCACCTCATCTATAAAGACTACGCCAGTGGTCTATAACTTTTCCAGAGTCACAAAATGGCTACTGTTTTAGTGTCTGATGACCTTTAGGCACACTTTATTTGGCCCACATCACAGAAATCGTGAATTTCACCGGGAGTGTCTTTGCATTTCTGCTGGTTTGGGCCGTTGTGATTGTGTGGAGAAAAGGGTATTTACATGAGTTTTTTATTTATAAAGAATCGCTTGTTTTGCGTATTATTTTGTGTCAGCAATATCATTATGATTCTTGCTGTCAATTACATTGTAGCTGGATCATTGTCCTATCCTTATGGAATGGACATAGATCATATGATTTTTAAAAACATAAATGCTGCACCGGATATGGACTTCAGCTTCTTGCCTGCAGAAGATATCGTTGTAGTTGCCGAGACATCCAGAAAGGATGTTATTGGTTTATACGATCCTTCTATGCAGGTCTACGACTCTTCCACATTGGTCATTATGCCAAGCCGTTTTCGGTATTTTGCTCCTGGAGAATACCAGTCAAAACATAAAACAGGTATTGGTCTAAGATCCTTTGAAAAGTATATGGGGGGAGGTTCACCTGTTTTTTCCCGAGTGGCAGGATTTGCAAAAAGAGCAGAGGAAATCTATGGTATTGAAATCATTAATGTTTTTGATTTGGATGGCATTGGCACCTCTCCTCGTGTAGATTATTCTCAAATGGACATGGCCGTATTTGAAAACCTGTTTTCTGTGGATCCCTCTTCTATAGAATACCTTTATATTGATTCTCCAAACCCGGAAGTATTGCAAAATGTAAAGCGTAAGCTGTCAGAATTGGGATATGCCAAAACAAGGCTTCAGGAAAGGAAGGGAATCGCAGCTTCTTTTGCTGATTTTTTCTATACGGGCGGAGGCGCTGCGGTTTTTATTTTCTATACCTTGGTTTTTTCATATGCAGCACTGCTGTATACATCTTTTCCCTATTTTTCCAAATATACAAAGCAGATCCGAATCAGCAGGGCAAGCGGTGCCGCAAGTTTTTCGATTATAAAGTTATGTACTCTGTCTTTTCTTAAACTTGGCACCCTGCTGTGCGGTATTACCGGAATCGGCCTGTCTCTTTATCTGCGTGGGGTAAAATATTGGGTTCTTAGTTATTGGGAGCTGATTGTCATTCAACTTTTTTTCCTGGCAGTATTTTTACTCTGTCCGCTATTGCAATGCGGCATGATTTTACGAAGAATTTCTCAAGAAATGAGGTAAAGGGATGTTCATGAATAGTTTGAAATTGGGATTTCGGGATATATGGCGCTTTAAAAAAGTTTTTTGTCTTATGCTGGCTTTAATTACTTTAAGCGGTATTCTCTTGGTGGCCGGTATCCTTCCCTGCCTGGATATGCTGAAAGAACAAACTTCCGCAGCCTCTTTTTCTTTGATTCCTATATCCTATGTGGAGGAGGATTCTAATGAGGCAAGCCTTCTCTTAGACAAGCTAGGCCAAGTATACCAGCAGGGAGGAGCCTCCTTCTTTTCCTCGGAACACATTAACAAAAAGTTTGATACCTATGTGCAGATCTTATTCTATCACCAAGCCAAGGATGTGGTATGGGCAATCCCCAAGGAGGATGCGCCATTTTTTCTGGAAAAATATGGAAAGGAAGCAGGAGAAATACAGGAGATGGACACTGTAAAGCTTGAGGCAGAGCTTTCTGATCTGGGATATGGAAAAGAAAATCTGATGGATACGCTTTACATTGAGCCGCAGCTTCTCTTCAAAATTTCTGACCCCGGCTATCATGACCTGAGAAATTACCGTTTAACTTTTGATGAAATATTAACACTGGTGGACAGTACCTATTCGGGGAAAAGAGAGTTAAACGAGGGATGGGATCATGCATTAGAAGAGGTTTTTTCTGGGTCTTCTTTTTATGTGAAAAAAAATATATATTCGGGAAATCAATCCGAACTGCTCTTCCTGTCTTTATATTATTTCCCTTATATTTTTTTCCTGACTGCAGCTGTCTGCATAATGTTTTATATTTTTTCCCGGGAGATGTACCGGATCATGCAAAAGGAATATGCCATTCATTTACTGAGCGGAGCACAGAAAAGAACCATCTTCCTTCGCAATACAATGTTCAATATAGCTTTGCTGGGGACTGCTTTTTTGATACTGCACCATAGAAACAGCTTCCGCATCAGCTTTAGTCTTTGGTTCAAGGGCGGCCTGACCTTGGCGCTGCTGCTCCTATTTGAAGGCATCCTTTTATCTGCACTGAAAAACGAAGACTTTCTTTCTCATTTATAAAGGAGAACCTATGCTTAACCTGACGAATATTGTGAAAGTTTTCCATGAAGGAACCTCCTCCCAACAGACGGTCCTGGATCATTGTTCTTTATGCGTAGAAAAAGGGGAGCGGATTATTATTATAGGGGAGAATGGAAGCGGGAAAACCACCCTTTTAAAGATTATCGGTCTATTGGATAAAAATTTTACGGGAAGCTATAGGGTGAATGGCCAAGATATACATCATATATCCGGAAAGGAAGCGGCCCGTTTAAGAAATGAGGTATTTGGATTTATTTTCCAAAATTACAATTTGCTGGAGGAGGAGGATGCCTATTACAACATCTATATTCCCTTGCTGTATTCTAAAAAATATACCCGGAGGACCCGTTTAGCACGTATCCAAGAAACAGCCGAACTGCTGGAAATTACACATTTGTTAAAACGCAAGGTAAAAACCACGTCCGGAGGGGAGAGGCAGCGGATTGCCATTGCCAGAGCACTCATTAACGACCCCCAAATTTTGATTCTGGATGAACCCACCAGTGCCTTAGACGCCAGACTGAAGGTTAAGACTTTGCAATATATTGAAAATTTAGTGGGAGAAACAAAAATCCTGATTTTTGTTTCTCATGATACCACATGGATCCGGGAGTCAAACTATACCTGCTACCTGCTAAAGGACGGAAAGCTGGGAAAAGGCTGATTCCGCCCTCCCCCAGCCCTGGAGTGCTTCTCTAATTTTTGCTCCTTTGCCACACCGAGGGCATGAACAAAAGCAGCACCGGATACAGCTCCAGCCGTCCTGCCAGCATATCAAAGGTCAGCACCGCCTTGGACAGATCCGAATACAGATTAAAGTTTCTGGCAGGCCCCACCTGGGCCAGTCCCGGGCCGATATTGTTGAAGGTGGCGGCCACAGCGGTGAAATTCGTTTCCCCGTCCAGATTATTCAGGGATAAAAGCAGCATGGATCCGGCAAATATCAGCACATAGGTAATCAGAAACACCCGGATATTGTTCAGCACATGCTTGTCCACCCCCCGTCCGTCCATGCGCATGGTCTTTACGCTCCTGGGGTGGATAAAGTAGCCGATTTCCTGGATGACGGACTTAATTAAAATTACCACCCTGGAAACCTTGATCCCTCCCCCTGTGGATCCGGCACAGGCCCCGATGAACATCAAAAGCACCAAAATGGTACGGGACAGCTGGGGCCAGGCATCAAAGTCCACGGTGGAATACCCTGTGGTGGTGATAATAGAGCCCACCTGGAAAGCCGCATGATGAAAGCTTAGGAAAATATTTCCAAAATACCCTGCAATATTCACCGTAATGGCTCCAATAGCCAAAGCAATAATGATGAAGTACCACCGCACCTCCTCCATCTTAAAGATTTCTTTTTTGTATTTTCCGATTAAAAAGAAATAGGCATTAAAGTTTACCCCAAACAAAATCATAAACACCGTAACAATGGCCTGAATGGGGACGCTGTAGCCCCCCAGACTGTCTCCCTTAATGCCAAAGCCTCCGGTGCCTGCCGTACCAAAGGTAATGCAAAGCGCATCGAAAAAAGGCATTCTGGCCAATGTCAGCAGAGCCAGCTCCAAAAGGGTCATGGCAAAATAAATGGCATACAAAATCAGAGCTGTCTCCCGAAGCTTTGGCACCAGCTTGCCCACGGTAGGGCCGGGACTTTCGGCCCGCATCAGGTGGATGTTGTAGCCTCCTGCCATGGGCAGAATGGCCAAAAGCAGCACAAACACTCCCATACCCCCCACCCAGTGGGTGAAACTGCGCCAGATCAAACTGGTATGGCTCAGACTTTCCACATCCTCTACAATGCTGGCCCCAGTGGTGGTAAAGCCGGACACTGTTTCAAATAAGGCATTAAAAAAACCGGGGATTTCTCCTGTGAGCATAAAAGGAACCGCTCCCACCACACTCAGCACAATCCAGCTTAGGGACACCATAACAAAGCCCTCCCGGGCATAATAGACCTGGTCAAATTTTTTCCTGCGGGATATCAAAAAACCAATAAGGACCGTACCCAGAGCCACTGCCAGATACATCAGCCCTTCCCGCTCCCGGTACACCAAAGCGGTAATCAGAGGCACCAAAAAGCAGGCTGCCTCCAGCATCAGCACCTTTCCCAAAATATTGATTATGATCTTATAATTCATACCTAATCCTTTACAATATCCGTAATATCATCCAGACCTGTACGGGTGGTTACTACAACAATAGAATCCTTCTCCTTCAGCACAGACTGGCCATTGGGAATAATCACCTTCATCTTTCGAATAATACAAGCCAGCAGAATATCCGGTTTCAGATTCAATGCTTCCAGAGTCTGTCCAATGAGGGGACAGTCCTTCCGCACCACAAACTCCAGGGCCTCCGCCTTATTGTGGATGATTTTATAAAGGGTCCGCACATTGCTTCCCACCCCGTTTTGCAAAGCCCTGACATAGCGTACAATATACTCCGCTGTAATATACTTGGGATAAATCAGACTGCCCAGATCAAATCCCTCAATAATATCGTCAAAGGAGATCCGGTTGATTTTGGTAACAATCTTTGCCCGGGAAACATTTTTGGCATATAGAGAAAGGAAAATATTTTCCTCATCAATGCCTGTAAGGGACACAAAGGAGGAACAGGTTTCAATGCCCTCCTCCAACAGCACATCCTTGTTGGTGGCGTCCCCCCGGATAATCACCGCCTGGGGAAGCTGCTCGGAAAGGGATTCGCACCGCTCCCCATCCCGCTCCACAATCTTTACATGGATGCGGGTTTCAATAAGCTGCTTGGCCAGGTAGTAGGCGATTTTTCCTCCCCCCACAATCAAACAGTCCCGCACCTCATTGGTATACAGGCCGATCTTTTCAAAAAATGCTCTGGAATGGGCGGAGGAGGTGACAATGCTGATAACATCCCCGGCCTTTAATACAAAGCTTCCATTGGGAATAATCACCTGGTCCCCCCGCTCCACCGCACAAACCAAAACCTCCAGCCGGATGGTTCTGGAAATGTCCATCAAGGACTTTTCACAGAGAATATTCCCGGGAGCCAG
>CALISX010000327.1 GCA_938041725.1 uncultured Lachnoanaerobaculum sp. | reverse complement strand
ACCCAGGATCCTGGATTTTGCTGAAGAGGCAGGCTCCTTTGAAAACCTGGTACACAGCAGAGCCAAGGCTGACAAAGCAATCCACAGCACAAAAGCCGCCGGGACAATCACATTTTTACCAATAATTTGGGGTACAGGGGAAAAGTCAAAGTTAAACTCCCCATTCTCCTCTGTATCTGCATAGCCGTCAAAGTCCTGATTTCCCTGCCAGGATACAATCTTTGCCTTTCCCTGCCATTTGTTGGATTTCAACACCAGACGAACCACATCCCCGGTGTAAAACTTGGCAGCAATGGTATTTTTCATTCCCTCAGGCTGCTCATAATCCCGCCATAAAAGCCCTCCGTCCTGTTCAATCCATCCCTGGTCAAAGTAGTCTGCGGGGGCATGCTCCTGATCATTTACCACCACCTTTTCCAAAAAGATTTCCGTTCCCTGGGCGGCTTCGTTTCTATCTCCCTGGGCTGTAATGGTGATGCTGGCCACATTGACTCTTTGTACAGAGAAAGCTATGCCAAGCACTGCTGCAAAAAGCAGCAGTGCAGGCATAGCTTTACGAACCGTTTTAAGTACCGGCTGGGGAATTGCAAAAATCACAATTCCTATGACTAATAGTATACTTAAAAAAGCATTTTCCATTTCTGTGTCCTTACACCTTTAAATGTTCTTTTCCTGCCAGGGTTTTATAGAAAATACTCATCATCAAATGATCATAAATCATGTGAATATCTTCCGTCACCTGCATGCTCATCACATCGGCACAAAGGGAAATATCCGACATAGCCTTCAGTTTCCCTCCGTCATATCCTGTAATGCCAATGATCTTATTGCCCCGGGACTTGGCATATTCCACAGCATTGAGTACATTCCTGGAATTGCCGCTGCCGGAGATGGCCATTACAATGTCCCCCTCTTCTATCACACCCTGCAGCTGGAAGCGGAACACCTCCTCAAAGCCAATATCATTGGCAATGGCCATCAAAGTAGCCACATTGTCATTTAAGCACTGGAGCTTGAATTTCGGCTCGCTCTTTAGGAAAAGATATTCGCTGACTCCCTTATTAAAGTCATTCTGATAATGGGAGGCTGTAGCAGAGCTGCCCCCATTTCCAAAGATATAAATGGTCTTTCCCGCCTTCCGGGTTTCATCCATAAGCTGCATGGCCTGATTAATATCTTCCACATTCAGCTTTTGTAAAGTTTCTATTTCAAGGGCAATATAGTCCTTGATCATATTGGTATAATCCATCAAACACCTCTCTTCTGTCTCTATATTTCTGCCATCCTCATGGCCCTGTCTGTCCTCTGAACACCAGACACAAATCACTTCTCCAACACTTTTTCCACCGTAAGGGCTACTGCATCATCGGACTCGTACTTGGCCTTCCAGCCCGCTGCATGGATTTTGCTTAAATCATACTGGAACTTAGGCACATCTCCCTTCCAGCCGCCCTTTCCTCCGGTATAGTGATAGGGGATACCCTTTAGTCCCATCTTTTCTGTCACAATATCTGCAATGCGGGTCACATTGCTTTGGGTGGCAACCCCCAGATTGTACAGGGCAATGCCGTTTTCCTTTACATCCTTAAACTGCATAATGGCTTCCACCAGGTCCAGCACATAAACATAGGGCTTGGCCTGGGTTCCGTCTCCTAGAATCCGCAGCTGGGTGGGATCCTCCTTTAATCGTTTGATAAAGTCAAAGATCACTCCATGGGTCAGTCTGGGACCGATCACATTGGGGAAGCGGAAAATCAAAGCCTGCATATCATTCATATAACTGTAAGCAGAAATCAAAGCCTCCGATCCCAGTTTGGCCGCTCCGTAATAGGAAATGGGCCGTAAACCCGGCTCCTCCTCTGATACATTCTTATCTTCCTTTTCGCCGTATACAGCAGAGGTGGAGGCAAAGAACAGCTTCTTTACGCCATATTTCCGCATACATTCCAAAAGGCAGAATGTGGTGGAATACGTATTGTCATACTCTATGCCGGGATTTTCAGCACTGGCCTGGATGTCGGAATTGGCTGCCAGATGGAACACATACTCCACCTTCTCTTTTGCAAAGACCTCCTCCAAAGCCTCCCGATTGCATAGATTCTGTTCATAAAAAATAAACCTTGGATTGCCTTTTAAATGCTCTATATTCCTTTTTGTACCGATAAAGAAGTTATCAATACAAACCACTGTATGTCCCTCAGCCAGCAAACTGTCCACCAGATGGCTGCCGATAAAACCGGCGCCTCCTGCCACTAATACTTTCATCCCATTCCCTTTCTATATCCGATACCCTCGTCCCCTTTGGCCTCTGTCGGGACTAATTCCAATACTTGTCTCCTAAATAAATCACACTGGTTCCGTCCCGTTCAAACTGGAACTCCAGCTCTCTTAGGCCCAGGGCTTTCTTCAGCTGCGGCTGCTTTTCCTCCTCACAGTAAAAGAGTAAAAAGCCGGCTCCTCCTGCTCCCAAAAGCTTTCCCCCCAGGGCTCCGTTTTTCATAGCCGCTGCATAGTATTCATCAATGACAGGATTGGCAATGCCCGAGGCCAGCTCTTTTTTCAACTGCCATCCCTCATCCAAAATCTGTCCAAAGGAGGAAATATCATTATTTTCCAAAGACATCTTCATCTCCCTGGCCAGATCGCACATCTTTAAAAGATTGTTTGCCTTGTCCTCTGCTGTAATATTTTTAGTCTGCTCTGACAAAATATCATTGGCAGAACGGGTGGTTCCTGTATAGAACATCAGCAGATTTTTCTGCAGCTGCTTATAGGTAGCTGCCTTCATTAACACCGGCTCACTGGATACAGAACCATCCTGGTTGAATTTGATAAAATTAAGGCCTCCCAAAGCCGCCCCGTCCTGGTCCTGCTTTCCAATGGGGGCTCCCAGCTTTTCAATTTCCACCCTGCAGGCCATGGCCGCCAGCTTGTTTTTGGAAACGAATTTACCAACATAGCAGTTTAAGGTATGGAGTAGTCCCACTGTAAAGGTGCTGGAAGAACCAAGGCCTGTTCCTCCGGGAATATCTGCTGTAGAGGTGATTTCTACACCATGGATCCCCATATCCGTAAGCACCTGCCGGAAAATTTTATGCCGGATTTCATCGGGACGGTTCACCAGCTCGTTCTCCGAATATTTCAACAGGGTTTGACCTTCATTGAAATAGGGGTGAATGGAGATATAGCAATATTTATTAATGGAAGTACTGAGCACACAGCCTCCGTACTTCTCATAAAAATTTGCCATATCGCTTCCGCCGCCGCAAAAGCTTACACGAAAGGGGGTCTTTGTAATAATCATAATCTCTCCTCTACTATCACACAAGCTGCCTCGCAGCGGAGTGCTGCTGGGACTTATATCTATGGTGGTGCCGGCCCCGGCATGGGGGCTTCCCAGGTGGGATCCATCCACACTGTGGGCTATTATACCACATATTTTCAAGTGTAAAAGGGGGTTTTGCCATATCTGAAAGAAATCCCCTCCAAACCGGATTTTATAAGCTTTGCACCATATGCTATAATAGACGGAAGCATCTACTATTTACCAGAGGAAATACAAATATGAATACCAAAACATTGCAAACCCTGGAATATGACAAGATCATTTCCATGCTTACGGATCAGGCGGCCAGCGCCCCGGGAAAGAAACAATGCCGGGAGCTGCTGCCCTTTTCCAATATAGAGGATGTGCAGCTGGCACAAAAGCAAACCACCCATGCTCTGGACCGCATCCGCACCAAGGGGACTCCGAGTCTTGGAGGCATCCGAGAGCTTTCCGCCTCTCTAAAGCGGCTGGACATTGGTTCCTCCCTGAGTCAGGCGGAGCTGCTTCACATTCTTTCCGTGCTGCAAACCGCCTCCCGGGCCATTGCCTATGGCAGACATAGTGAGGAGGAGGAATTTGACAGCCTGGAAGAATATTTCCAGACCCTGGATGATATTCCGTCTTTGAAGAAGGAGCTAAGCCGGTGCATTCTGTCGGAGGAGGATATGGCCGATGATGCCTCCCCGGAGCTTGCCTCCATCCGCCGCCGGATGAAGCATATCCAGTCCCGGATGCATTCGGAGCTGAATTCTATTTTAAATGCCCACAGGGAGTATCTTATGGAGGCGGTGATTGCCCTGCGGGACAATGCCTATACCTTGCCGGTGCGAAGCGAATATAAAAACAAGGTTCCCGGAGTGGTGCATGACCAGTCCTCCAGCGGCTCTACCTATTTTATTGAGCCCATGGCGGTGATCAAAATGAACAATGAATTAAAGACCCTGGCCCTGGAGGAAAAACGGGAAATCGAAAAAATCCTGGAGCGGCTAAGCCTGGAGGCCGCTGCCTATACCGGGATTTTGGCGGAAAATGAGCGGATTTTAACTTTGCTGGACTTTATTTACGCTAAGGCCCAGCTTTCCCGGCAAATGGAGGCTGCTGAGCCGGTATTTAACACCAGACATTATATTCATATTAAAGAGGGGCGGCATCCTTTGCTGGATAAGAAAAAGGTGGTGCCTATTTCTCTTTGCCTGGGGGATACCTTTGATCTTTTGGTGATTACCGGCCCCAATACCGGGGGAAAAACCGTTTCCCTGAAAACCATCGGACTCTTCACCTTAATGGGCCAGGCAGGACTCCATATTCCCGCCTTTGCCGGCAGTCAGCTGTCGGTATTTGACAATGTGTTTGCTGACATCGGAGACGAACAAAGCATTGAGCAGTCCCTGTCCACCTTTTCCGGCCACATGACAAAAATCGTTCGTATTTTACAGGAAGCGGATGCCAATTCCCTTTGTCTGTTTGACGAGCTTTGCGCCGGAACCGATCCCACGGAGGGAGCCGCTTTGGCCATCGCCATTTTGTCCTTTTTGCACCGGATGAAAACCCGGTGTGTGGCCACCACCCACTACAGCGAATTAAAGGTGTTTGCCCTGAATACCCCGGGGGTAGAGAATGCCTCCTGTGAATTCCAGGTGCGCACCCTTTCCCCTACCTACCGTATCCTAATCGGCACCCCGGGCAAATCCAATGCCTTTGCCATTTCCAGAAAACTGGGACTGGGGGAGGATATTATTGAAGAGGCCAAAACCCATCTGGCAGAGGATGCCAAAGACTTTGAAGATCTCCTGGCCAGACTGGAACGGGAGCGGCAAAAATTGGAGCGGGAGCGGATACAGATTGAGACCTTAAAAGCAGAAGCGGCGGCGCTGAAGCAGCAATATGCCCATCAAGAAGAGCGGCTAACTGCCCAGAAGGAAAAGATCCTGGAAAAGGCCAGGGCCCAGGCCCAGGAGGTGTTGGAGCAGGCCAAGGCCACCGCAGATGAAGCAATTCAAAACATTAATAAAATTGCCTCTGGAGCCGGGCTTGGTTCGGCTCTGGAAAAGGAACGAACCAAAGTCCGGGAGGCATTGCAGGGTGCCGCCCCCAAGGCCCCAAAGCCCAAAAAACAGCCTCCCAAAAAGACCTTGGAAAATCTCAAGACGGGAGACAGGGTGCATGTGCTGAGTATGAACCTCAACGGAGTGGTTTCCAGCCTGCCGGACCGTCATGGGAATCTCTTTGTACAAATGGGGATTCTCCGTTCCCAGGTAAATATCAAGGATCTGGCCCTGCCGCAGGAAGAGGCAGCTCCTGAGAAAAGGGAGATTCCAAGGAGCCGTTCCTCCTCCATGGTGAAGGCCCAGTCGATTTCCCCGGAAATCAATGTGATTGGGAAAAATGTGGATGAGGCCTGTTCCATGCTGGACAAATATCTGGATGATGCCCTGCTCTCCCATTTGCCTGAGGTGCGCATCATCCACGGACGGGGCACCGGTGCCCTGCAAAAGGGTATCCATACCTATTTGAAGCGGCAGCGCTTTGTAAAGGAATTCCATCTGGCAGATTTTAACGAGGGAGGTACCGCCATTACGGTGGTACACTTCCGGTAACAAGGGCAGTCCCCTGGGAAAGGAAAACCATGGCAGAAAAACAAAGAATTTTGATTGTTGATGATGATGAAAATATAGCAGAATTAATTTCCCTGTATCTGATGAAGGAATGTTACGAAACCAAAATTGCATCAGACGGGGAGGCGGCTCTGGCAGACTTTGAAGCGTTTCATCCCAATCTGATCCTGCTGGATCTGATGCTGCCGGGGATGGACGGCTATCAGGTCTGCAGGGAAATCCGGGGCAAATCCCAGATTCCCATTATCATGCTTTCCGCCAAAGGAGAGGTGTTTGACAAGGTGCTGGGACTGGAGCTGGGGGCAGATGACTATATGATCAAGCCCTTTGATTCCAAAGAGCTGGTAGCCAGGGTGAAGGCGGTGCTGCGCCGGTTTTCCTCCCAGCCCCTTCCTTCCTCCTCCCCTGCAAAACCACCGGGGGAATATGCGGAATATTCGGATATTACCATTAGTTTAACCAATTATTCCGTCACCTATATGGGAAAAAATCTGGATATGCCCCCGAAGGAGCTGGAGCTTTTATACTTTCTGGCCTCCCATCCCAACCAGGTATTTACCCGGGAACAGCTTTTGGATCATATTTGGGGCTATGAATACATCGGGGATACCCGCACAGTGGATGTGCATATTAAAAGACTGCGGGAAAAGATCAAGGACCATCCCGCCTGGTCTCTGAGCACCGTGTGGGGCATCGGGTATAAATTCGAGGTTAAGAAATGAAGCTTTCCCTCTATGCCAAGTTTATCCTGGCCTATCTGGTCTTTGGCATCGCCGGATTTGTTGCCATTGCCACCCTGTCCAGCCGTCTGACCTATTCCTATCTCATTGATGAAAGGAGCAAAACCCTTTATGACGAGGCCAATCTGATCGCCGCCGCCTATTCCAGCGCCTATGAGGGCCAGAACATCCCTTTACAGGATGCCTACCCCCAGCTGCGGGCGGTGGCCACCTTTTTGGACGCCTCCATCTGGATTGTGAACCGGGAGGGGAAGGTGGTGGTGAACTCCCAGGGGGAATCCGGGCGTACCATTCCTGACTTTGACCCCACCGCCACCGGAGTGCGCTCCTACATGGTGGGGAATTATTTTCATTCCTTTTCCTATGATGTGTTAAGCGTTTCCGCCCCCATTATAGGCAATTACAAAACCTATGGCTATGTGGTGATCCATCTGCCCATGACCAATGTCACCGGCAGCCAGTACCATATTTTGAACATTGTCTATATTACCTCCTGTATTGTTTTTTTGCTTTCCCTGGTGATTTTAATTGTTTTCCAAAGGGTGGTCTATGCCCCCTTAAAAAAAATCACTACTGCAGCCAGAGAGTATGCCGAGGGGAATCTCAGCTATTCTGTGAACATTGACTCCAATGATGAAATGGGATATCTGGCTGCCACCTTGAATTTTATGTCCGGGGAGCTAAACGAAAGCGACCAGTACCAAAAGCGGTTTATCACCAATATATCCCATGATTTCCGTTCTCCCCTTACCTCCATCAAGGGCTATCTGGAGGCTATTTTAGACGGCACCATCCCCCCGGATCAGCAGGAAAAATACCTGCACCGGGTGATTGAGGAAACCAGCCGGCTGAATAAACTGACAGAAAGCATTCTCTCTCTCCATTCCTTTGAAAAGGCTGCCGCTTTGGAAAAAACCAATTTTGATATCAACAGCGCCATTCGGGATACAGCGGAAAGTTTCGAGGGCCAGTGCAGCAGCAAAAACATTACAGTGGAGTTAATATTTTCTGATGCAGTGGAGATTGTCTTTGCAGATGCCTCTAAAATTCTCCAGGTGTTGTATAATTTAATCGACAATGCCATTAAGTTCTCCGGCACCGGCTCTGTTATTTATGTTTCCACCAGTGTGCGAAGAGAGCAGGTTTTTGTATCGGTAAAGGACAATGGCATAGGCATTGCAAAAAAAGAGCAAAAGAAGATTTTCGACCGTTTCTATAAGTCAGATTCCTCCCGGGGCCGGGACAAAAAGGGCACGGGACTGGGGCTGGCCATTGTAAAGGAAATTATCCAGGCCCATGGGGAAACCATTGATGTGATCAGCACCGAAGGGGTGGGAACGGAATTTATCTTCTCTTTGCCCTCAGGAAAGGAAAACTAATGCAACCAAAAGGATATCATTTGCCAGGGTCCAGACCCCTGGCTCTAAAGCTCTTTGTCTGCTTTCTATGTTTGTGGGGGCTTTGTCTGATGCTGTCCCAAAATGCTCTGGCCTCCCCTGCAGAGATCTCCTCCATTTCCCTGGAGGCCAATACAGAAAATATTCAGGTACAGGGCTATGGAAGCAGTATTGAGATACAGGCTTTAGATGAGGAGGCTCTGGAGGTTGTGGGCGGCATAGGAAATGCCAAAAATCTCCCCCCGGAAGGCTGGAGCTCCTCTTCCATTCCCCGGTTTGAAATCACCCTGAAGGCCAGGGACGGCCATCGTTTTATGACCAGGGAAATCTCCAAAAGCCGTTACTATCTCCTGCAGGGCGTCACCTTTGTAAAGGCCGCCGGCACGGAAAAAACCATCACCCTTACAGTGCAGATGTCCCGGTTGGGCGGGGAAGTCGCCCCCCAGGAGGGTCCTCTGGCGGTCAATGCCCCTCTGCTGGATCCTGCCACCGGCCTGGCCTCCTGGCAGGGAAAGGGCGCTTCCAAATACTACCTTGTGCTGTATAAGGAGGGCGAGGCTCTGTATTCTGATGCCACCAACAATCAGGAATATGATTTTGGGGACAAGATCCGCAAAACCGGCCAATACCGCTTTAAGGTCAGGGCCTATCAGCAGGGAAAATATGGAGAATGGATCTGGTCTGATACACTGGCTGTGGACGAAGCTGCCATCCGCTCCCTCTCCTCCCTTCCCTCTGCCCAGG
>CALISX010000326.1 GCA_938041725.1 uncultured Lachnoanaerobaculum sp. | reverse complement strand
TTAAAAGTTTAGAAGCGGCACGCAGTGCTAAAGGAGCTATGTCCTCAAAAAATCTTTACTATACCATTGAAAAGGATAAAATCGGCAAGGAGCTGTATATGTGCCAGGTCATTCCCAACAGGGGAGCCTGGCTGGAGTATGAGACGGATTCCTATGATGTTTTTTATGCCCGGGTAGACAGAACCAGAAAGGTTCCCATTACTGTGCTGCTGCGGGCCTTTGGTTTGGGAACCAATGCCCAGATTCTGGAGATGTTTGGAGAGGAGCCAAAGCTCATTGCCAGCTTCGCAAAGGACGCTTCGGACAACTACCAGGATGGTCTTTTGGAGCTGTATAAGAAGATTCGTCCCGGGGAGCCGCTGAGTGTGGACAGCGCCCAGAGCCTTTTAAATTCCATGTTCTTTGATGCCAGAAGGTATGATCTGGCAAAGGTGGGGCGTTATAAATTCAATAAAAAATTACATTTTAAATACCGGATAACAGGGCATACCCTGGCCCGGGATGCGGTGGATCCGGAAACAGGAGAGGTGCTGGCCTCTGCAGGAGACAGAGTGGATAAGGATCTGGCTGTGGTTTTGCAAAACGCTGCCCTTCCCTGTGTATGGATTGCAGGGGGAGACCGGGAGGTGAAGGTGCTTTCCAATCTTATGGTGGATCTGGAAAGTGTGCTGCCGGAAATTACAAATCCCAGAGAACTGGGAATTACGGAGCCGGTGTATTATCCTGTTTTAAAAGAGATTATAGATGAGTTTGAGGGAGAGGAGCGCCTGGCTGCCATTAAAAAGCGGGTCAGCGAACTGATCCCAAAGCATATCACCAGGGAGGATATCTTTGCTTCCATTAATTACAATATGCATATTGAGGAAAGCATCGGCACCAAGGACGATATTGACCATCTGGGGAACCGCCGTATCCGGGCTGTGGGAGAGCTTTTGCAAAACCAGTACCGCATTGGTCTGGCCAGAATGGAGCGGGTGGTGCGGGAGAGAATGTCCACCCAGGACATTGATTCCATTACCCCCCAGTCTTTGATTAATATCAAGCCGGTAACAGCAGCGGTAAAGGAGTTCTTTGGCAGTTCCCAGCTGTCCCAGTTTATGGATCAAAACAATCCTCTAAGCGAGTTGACCCATAAAAGAAGACTGTCTGCTTTGGGCCCGGGAGGTTTGAGCAGAGAACGGGCGGGATTTGAGGTGCGGGACGTGCATTATACCCATTATGGCAGAATGTGTCCCATTGAAACCCCTGAGGGTCCCAATATCGGACTGATTAACTCCCTGGCCAGCTTTGCCCGGGTGAACGAATACGGTTTTGTAGAGGCTCCCTACCGGGTGGTGGATAAGTCCACAGATCCTGCGAATCCTGTGGTCACCGATGAGGTGATCTATGTAACGGCGGATGAGGAGGATAACTATGTGGTGGCCCAGGCCAATGAGCCCTTGGATGCAGACAGCCATTTTATCAATTCCAAGGTTTCCGGCAGACATCGGGAGGAAACCTCGGAGTTTCCCAAAAGCCGCATTGATTTAATGGATGTGTCCCCCCGGATGGTGTTTTCCGTAGCCACCAGCATGATTCCCTTTTTGCAAAATGACGATGCCAATAGAGCCCTCATGGGCTCCAACATGCAGCGTCAGGCGGTGCCTTTGATGATTACCGAGGCTCCGGTGGTGGGCACAGGCATGGAGGAAAAAACTGCTGTGGACTCCGGGGTATGCGTTATCGCAAAGGCCGCTGGCGAGGTAGTCAATTCCTCCTCTGACCGGATTTTAGTAAAGCGGGATGAGGACGGGGTGGTGGATACCTACCATTTGATTAAGTTTTCCAGAAGCAACCAGTCCAATTCCTACAATCAAAAGCCCATTGTGTTTAAGGGAGACCATGTGGAAAAGGGGGACATTATTGCAGACGGTGCCTCCACCAACCAGGGGGAGATTGCCCTGGGGAAAAATCCCCTCATCGGCTTCATGACCTGGGAGGGATACAACTACGAGGATGCGGTGCTGTTAAGCGAAAGATTGGTGGAGGATGATGTATACACCTCCATTCATATAGAAGAATATGAGTCTGCTGCCAGGGATACCAAGCTTGGCCCGGAGGAGATCACAAGGGATGTGCCCGGGGTAGGGGAGGAAGCCCTGAAGGATCTGGACGAGCGGGGAATTATCCGCATCGGTGCAGAGGTAAGAGCCGGGGATATTCTGGTGGGGAAGGTAACCCCCAAGGGAGAAACGGAGCTTACGGCGGAAGAGCGGCTTTTGCGGGCAATTTTTGGAGAAAAGGCCAGGGAAGTAAGGGATACCTCCCTGAAGGTGCCCCATGGTGCCTATGGTGTGATTGTGGATACCAAGGTCTTTACCAGAGAGGCAGGGGATGAGCTTCCGCCCGGGGTAACTGAAAATGTCCGGGTATACATTGCCCAGAAAAGAAAAATTTCCGTGGGGGATAAAATGGCGGGACGCCATGGCAACAAGGGTGTGGTTTCCCGGGTACTTCCTGTGGAGGATATGCCCTTTTTGCCCAATGGCCGGCCCCTGGACATTGTTCTAAACCCCCTGGGCGTGCCTTCCCGTATGAATATCGGCCAGGTGCTGGAAATCCATTTGTCCCTGGCAGCAAAGGCCCTGGGCTTTAATGTGGCTACGCCGGTCTTTGACGGGGCAGGGGAAAACGACATTATGGATATGCTGGAAGTGGCCAACGACTATGTGAACACAGAATGGGATGCCTTTAAGGAAAAATACACCGGAACCTTGAAGGACTCTGTATTGGAGTATCTGGGGAATCATTTGGAGCATCGTGCCCTTTGGAAGGGGGTTCCTATTCAAAGGGATGGCAAGGTAAGGCTGCGGGATGGCAGAACGGGAGAGTATTTTGACAGTCCCGTAACCATTGGCCATATGCATTACCTGAAGCTGCACCATCTGGTGGATGATAAGATTCATGCCAGATCCACAGGACCCTATTCCCTTGTAACCCAGCAGCCCCTGGGGGGAAAGGCCCAGTTTGGAGGGCAGCGTTTTGGAGAGATGGAGGTTTGGGCTCTGGAGGCCTATGGAGCTTCCTATACCCTGCAGGAGATCCTGACGGTGAAATCCGATGATGTGATCGGTCGGGTAAAAACCTATGAGGCCATTATTAAGGGAGAGAATATTCCGGATTCCGGCATTCCCGAGTCCTTTAAGGTGCTTTTAAAGGAACTGCAGTCCCTGGGACTGGATGTGCGGGTACTAAAGGATGATGGAACGGAAGTGGAGTTAAAGGAAAATATTGATGAGGGTGATCTGAGCATTCATTCCATTATTGAGGGAGAAAGCCGCCGCCATAGCCACAGAGAGGAAAACTTTGCAGCTGCTGGATTTACCCAGCAGGAATTTTCCGGGGAAGAGCTGGTGGATTTGAAAGAAGAAGAGGAAGATCTGGAAGCAGACTTTGGAGGCGAGGATTTAGAACCTTCCCTGGAGGATCTGGAAGAAGTCTCTGCAGATATGGACGAGGGAGAGGATTTTGAGGAGTAAAATAACGATCAGTAGTATGGGTCGCTGCGCCGCAGGGCAGCTTGTAGAAGGGAGCAAAATTTATGCCGGACAACAATGAAACCTATCAGCCGATTTCCTTTGATGCAATCAAAATTGGCTTGGCATCCCCGGAAAAGATAATGGAATGGTCCCATGGCGAGGTGACAAAGCCGGAAACCATTAATTACAGAACCTTAAAGCCGGAAAAGGACGGACTCTTTTGCGAGAGGATTTTCGGTCCCAGCAAGGATTGGGAATGCCACTGCGGCAAGTATAAGAAGATCCGCTATAAGGGAACGGTTTGCGACCGCTGCGGGGTAGAGGTTACCAAGGCCAGTGTGCGAAGGGAGCGGATGGGGCATATTGATCTGTCAGCCCCGGTTTCCCATATCTGGTACTTTAAGGGAATTCCTTCCCGGATGGGCTTGATCCTGGATATTTCCCCCAGGGTGCTGGAAAAGGTGCTGTACTTTGCTTCCTATATTGTGCTGGATCCCATGGAGACGGGACTGATGTACAAGCAGGTGCTGACGGAAAGAGAGTACCGGGAGGCCATGGAAACCTATGGCTATGGAAAATTCCGTGCTGGAATGGGTGCAGAGAGCATTCTGGAGATTCTGAGCAATATTGATTTGGAAAAGGAATCCATGGAGCTGAGAAAGCAGCTGGAGGATGCCACGGGACAAAAGCGGGCCAAGATTATTAAAAGGCTGGATGTGGTAGAGGCCTTTCGAAGCTCCGGCAACAAGCCGGAATGGATGATCCTGACCAAGGTGCCGGTGATTCCTCCGGATATCCGTCCCATGGTGCAGCTGGATGGAGGCCGCTTTGCCACCAGTGATTTAAACGACCTTTACAGGAGAATTATTAATAGAAACAACCGTTTGGCCCGGCTTTTGGAGCTGGGAGCGCCGGACATCATTATCCGCAATGAAAAGCGCATGCTCCAGGAGGCGGTGGATGCCCTGATTGACAATGGCAGACGGGGAAGGCCGGTAACGGGACCGGGAAACCGGGCCTTAAAATCCCTTTCCGATATGTTAAAGGGAAAGCAGGGACGTTTCAGGCAAAACCTTTTGGGAAAACGTGTGGACTATTCCGGCCGGTCTGTTATTGTGGTGGGACCGGAACTGCGGATCTATCAATGCGGACTTCCAAAGGAAATGGCCATTGAGCTTTTCAAGCCCTTTGTCATGAAGGAACTGGTGGAGAACGGCATGGCCCACAATATTAAATCTGCCAAGAAAATGGTGGAGCGGATGCAGACGGAGGTTTGGGATGTGCTGGAGGATGTGATTAAGGAGCATCCGGTGATGCTGAACCGCGCCCCCACACTCCACAGATTGGGTATCCAGGCCTTTGAGCCGGTTTTAGTAGAGGGCAAGGCCATTAAGCTTCATCCTTTGGTGTGTACCGCCTTTAATGCGGACTTTGACGGGGATCAGATGGCAGTGCATCTGCCTTTGTCTGTGGAGGCCCAGGCGGAGTGCCGTTTCCTGCTCCTTTCTCCCAACAATCTTTTAAAGCCCTCTGACGGAGGCCCGGTGGCGGTGCCCTCCCAGGATATGGTGCTGGGAATTTATTATCTTACCCAGCTTCGTCCCGGGGTCAAGGGAGAGGGAAAGTTTTTTAAAAGTGTAAACGAGGCTATTTTGGCCTATGCCAACCAGGTGGTGACCCTTCACTCCAAGATCAAGGTGCGGGTAACAAAGCAGGATCCGGAAGGACGGGTGCTTTCGGATATTGTGGAGTCCACTGTGGGAAGACTTTTGTTTAATGAGATTATTCCCCAGGATCTGGGCTTTGTGGATCGAAGCATTCCTGGTAATGAGCTGAAGCCGGAAATTGATTTTTTGGTAAAGAAAAAACAGTGCAAGCAGATTTTGGAGCGGGTTATTAATGTTCACGGCCTGTCCAGGACGGCAGAGGTACTGGATGATATTAAAGCCATTGGATATAAGTATTCCACCATTGCCTCCATGACTGTATCCATTTCGGACATGACTGTGCCGGAGAGTAAAAAGGGCTTGATTGCAAATGCCCAGAAAAATGTGGATGAGATTTCCAAAAACTTCCGCAGAGGCCTGATCACCGATGAGGAACGGTATAAGGAGGTTATTGAAACCTGGAAGGTGACGGATGAGAAGCTTACCCATGACCTGCTGAGCGGTTTGGATACCTACAACAATATCTTTATGATGGCGGATTCCGGAGCCAGAGGTTCTGACAAGCAGATCAAGCAGCTGGCAGGTATGCGGGGACTGATGGCAGATACCACGGGACATACCATTGAGCTTCCCATAAAATCCAACTTCCGTGAAGGACTGGATGTACTGGAGTACTTTATTTCCGCCCACGGTGCCAGAAAGGGGCTTTCTGATACGGCTTTGCGTACCGCAGACTCCGGATACCTTACCAGACGTTTGGTGGATGTGTCCCAGGATCTGATTGTGCGGGAAACAGACTGCTGCGAGGACAAGGAGATTCCCTATATGGAAATCAAGGCCTTTGAGGAACAGCATGACGATATGGTGGAGGGGATTGAAAGCCTGGAGGAACGTATCACCGGTCGGTTTATTGCAGAAACGATTACTGACCCTGATACCGGAGAGGTGGTGGTAAAGGCCAACCATATCTGTACCCCCAAAAGGGCAGCGGGGGTGGTGAAGGTTCTTTCAAAGCTTGGTAGAGACAGTGTGAAGATCCGCACCATCCTTTCCT
>CALISX010000325.1 GCA_938041725.1 uncultured Lachnoanaerobaculum sp. | reverse complement strand
CAAATCCCCTAAGATAAGAAAATTTAGCAGAGGGGATTTCCAAACAAAGCTTCACGGTTTTTTCCGGTGCATTGTCCAGAATATAATTGTACATTCCCAGCACTGCCCCGGTACAGTCCCCGTCGGGATGGATATGTCCTGTAATGGCAATCCTATTGCTTTTATTTATTTTTTGCAGCAGCAGATTTTCATTGATCATCTTGGGTTTTTTCCTCGTCTTTATGAACCACCTCATCAATCAGCCTGCTCATTTTCATACCATAGGCCAGGGAGGTATCTGCCACAAAGCGAAGTTCCGGGGTGTTGCGCAGATTCACTCTTTTGGCCAGCTCCCTGCGGATAAAACCAGCGGCCTGCTTCAGGGCCTCCATGGTTTTATCCAGCTTCTCTCCCTCTCCCAGGGTGCTGATATAAATGGTGGCATATTTTAAGTCTGTAGTTACCTCTGCATCTGTTACAGAGGTAACTGGAGCAACCCTGGGGTCTCTGATTTCCGAGCGGATAATTTCCGATACCGCCCGCATCACCTCAGAATTGATCATGGTATTTTTGATACTGTTTTTTCTCATATTCTGCCCTTCCTACTGTCTGGACATCAGGTTCTGGGAACCTCCACCATATCATAGGCCTCCACCAGATCCAGCTCCTGAATGTCGTTGAATTTTTCAAATACCAGACCGCACTCATAGCCGCTGGCCACCTCCTTCACATCGTCCTTAAAACGCTTCAGAGAGGCTAAGGGCCCGTCAAAGATCTGATTGCCCTCTCTGGTAATGCGGCATTTGCAGCCTCTTACAAATTTTCCATCCAAAATATAGGATCCAGCAATGGTTCCGATACCGGAGGCCTTGAACAGCTGCCTGATCTCCGCATGCCCGATGACCCTTTCCTCATAAACCGGCTCCAGCATGCCCTTCATGGCGCTTTCCACATCCTCAATGGCTTGATAAATCACCCGGTACAGCCGGATATCCACATTTTCCCTTTCGGCAGAAGCCTTGGCCATGGCCTCCGGCTTTACATTAAAACCAATGATAATGGCATTGCTGGCAGAGGCCAAAGCCACGTCGGATTCGTTGATGGTGCCCACACCGCCATGAATTACCTTGACTGCAACCTCCTCATTGCTAAGCTTTGTAAGGGACTGCTTTACAGCCTCCACAGAGCCCTGCACATCCGCCTTCACCACAATGGGCAGTTCCTTCACATTGCCGGCTTTAATCTGGCTAAAGAGATCATCCAAAGACAGCTTGGCCTTGGTATCCTCAATCAGCTTATTTTTGCTTTCAGAAATAAAGGTTGCGGCAAAGGCCTTGGCCTCCTTGTCATTCTCAGTGGCCACAAACACCTCTCCTGCATTGGGTACATTATCCAGTCCCAAAATCTCCACCGGAGTAGAGGGCGTGGCTTCCTTTACCCGGATGCCCTTGTCATTCATCATGGCCCGCACCTTGCCGGAGCAGGCACCGGCTGCAATAAAATCTCCCACATGGAGGGTTCCCTTTTGCACCAGAATTCTGGCCACGGGGCCCTTGCCCTTGTCAAGCTCAGCCTCAATCACAAGACCTCTGGCCCTGCGGTTGGGATTGGCCCTTAACTCCTTCACCTCTGCTGTCAGGATAATCATCTCCAGAAGATTTTCAATCCCCTCCCCGGTTTTGGCAGATACGGGAACAAAGATGGTGGAACCGCCCCAATCCTCCGGAATCAGTTCGTATTCTGAAAGCTCCTGCTTTACCTTGTCCAGATTGGCAGCCGGCTTGTCAATCTTATTCACCGCCACCACAATTTCCACTCCTGCTGCCTTGGCATGGTTAATGGCCTCCACTGTCTGGGGCATCACCCCGTCGTCTGCCGCCACCACCAGCACAGCAATATCTGTAGCCTGGGCTCCCCGCATTCTCATGGCAGTAAAGGCCTCATGTCCCGGGGTATCCAGGAAGGTGATGGGCTGTCCATTAATCTTTACCATATAGGCACCGATGTGCTGGGTAATGCCCCCGGCCTCTCTGCTGGTTACATTGGACTTTCGAATGGCATCCAAAAGGGAGGTTTTTCCATGGTCTACATGGCCCATTACCACCACCACCGGGGGTCTGGGAACCATGGTGGCCGCATCCTCCTCTTCCTCCTTTAAAAGCTCCCCGATTACATCCACCTTCTCCTCCCGGATACAGATAATGTCATAATCCAGGGCCAGCTCCTCCGCCTGTTCAAAGGTAAGCTCTGTATTTAAGGTCACCACCTGTCCCTTCAAAAACAGCTTCTTTACAATGGTGGAGGGCTGCAGCTTTAACTGGGAAGCAAAATCCTTAATGGTAATGCTGTCGGGAATCACAATCTCCTTGATATCCTCCAGCACCTCTTCAGCTTTTTGCTTTACAGGCATAATAAAGGGATGCTTGGATACCTTTCCCTTTGCTGGTCCATCCTCTGTTCTATGTTTTTTATCGTTTTTATTGTTTTTAAAGTTGTTTTTATTGGGGCGGTTTGTGGTTTTCTTGCCCATGGGGGGATCCATTACCGGTGCCACAGAATCCTTGCGAAAGCCGGTTCCCTGGGTTCTTCCCCGCTCTCCTCCTGCCGGTCTGTCCTTATCCCGGGTCCCTGCCGGCCTGTCAGAGGAAAATCCCCTGTTTCCTCCCTGATTTCTTCCCCTGTTGTCGAAGCTTCTGTTTCCAGGCCCCCGGTTTCCCTCTGATCTTGGCCCCCTGGGATCTCTGGTGCTTCTGGCTGCCGGTTTTCCTTCCTTGGCCCTGGCTTTCGCCCTTTCCTCCTGCTCCCTGTAAATGTTTCGTATAGGCTTTGCAACAGTCTTTTGCTTGGCAGCCTCCGCCATTTCTGCATATACATTCCTGGGCTTTACCACCTCAGACACCTCCACAGCAGCAGCCTGGGGCTCCGGCTTTTCCTGGGGCTGTGTTTCCCTGGGTTCCAGCCTTTGGGACTCCTTCCCATCTTTTTTAGGCTCTGCCCCAGAGACAGCAGGTTTTTCCTCCCGGGACTGCTTTTTCATCTCCTCCCGCTCCTCTTTTTTGCTTACCATAAAGCGCCTGCTTTGCCCGGAGGAAGAAGAACCGGATTTTTTCGAGCTTTTTTGCTGGGCATTCTGGGGACGGAACACCGCCGTCAATTTTTTCTTAGGAGCCTCTTCGGATTTCCCCTGGGACTTTTCCGTTCCCTTCCCCTCACTTTTTTTCGTTGTTCCATGGTTTGTATCTTTTGATTCCATATGCTTTTCTGTACTCCGGGAGGAAAGGCTTTTCCGCAGCAAAGCAGCTTCCTCCTGGGAAATATTAGACATGGCAGTTTTATTAATGCCATTGTTTAAAAGTACCCCTAATAATTCATTATTTGTCTTCCCCATTTCTTTTGCAAGATCGTTTACTCTCAATGATTTTCCTCCGTCTTCAATAGATTCAGAAGCGCCTTTGCAAAGCCCTGGTCACATATGGCTAAAGAAGTGCGCATTCCCTTTCCCATGGAATGCCCCAAACTCTCCTTATCCCCATAGCACCGAAAAGGCACCTGATAATAGTTGCATTTATCTTGAAATTTTTTCTTTGTATTTTCTGAAGCGTCTGCAGAAAGAATCACCAGTTTTGCCTTTTGGCTTTGAATGGATTTTTCCGTGGAAAACTCTCCGCTGACACATTTTCCCGCCTTATTTGCCAGACCCAGCAGTCCCAGCACCTTATCCCTCTCCATACAGGCTCCTTAGGGACTCCTCCAAAGATGCCAGGCTTTCCCTGGGAACCGCCATCTTAAAGGAACGGTTCAAGCCTCCGTTTTTCATGGCTCTTGCCAGACATTCTTTGTTCCGGCAAAGATAGGCGCCTCTCCCATTGGCCCTGTGGGTGGGGTCTGCTTGAAAGTCCCCCTCCGGTGTATGCACAATGCGCACAAGCTCCTGTTTTGGCCTTTGAATCCCGCAGCCGATGCATTTTCTAAGGGGCAGTCCAAAAGACTTGACTGTATTACTCATGGCTGCTCTTTTCCGTCTGGAATGCTTCCTGGGGCAAAGGGAAATCCTCTAAATAGTTTTCCTCCTGCAAAGGGATTTCCTCCAGATCCAAAACCCCCTCCGCCTGATAATCAATGCCCAAAGCTTCAAACAATCCCAATTCCCTGGCCTGGGTCTCGCTTTTAATATCAATCTTAAATCCTGTCAGTCTGGCCGCCAGCCTGGCATTTTGCCCCTCTTTTCCAATGGCAAGAGAGAGCTGGTAATCCGGAACAATCACCTGGGCCTCCTTGGCATCCTCATCCACCACCACAGCAATTACCTTGGCCGGGGAAAGGGCATTTTCAATGAGGAAGGCTGGATTTTCGTCCCAGTTTACAATATCCACCTTCTCCCCCTTTAATTCCTCCACCACAGCATTGACCCGGATACCGTTCAGTCCTACACAGGCTCCCACAGGATCCACATCCTCATCATGGCTGAACACCGCCAGCTTTGTTCGGGAACCTGCCTCCCGGGCAATGGATTTAATTTCCACAATCCCCTCTCGGATTTCGGACACTTCTGCTTCAAAAAGCCGCTTCACCAGCTCCGGATGGGTTCTGGATACAGAGATTCTGGGGCCCTTGGGAGTCTCCTTGACCTCCAGCACATACACCTTCAGTCTGTCCCCTAAATTCAAGATTTCGGTTTTTACCTGCTCATTGTCAGAAAGCACTGCATCAATCCGTCCCAGGTTTACAGCAGCATTCTTTCCCATAAAGCGGGTAATCACACCAGTCACAATGTCCTTTTCCTTGGTGTGGTAGTCATTGTAAATGACCTTTCGTTCCTCCTCCCGAATCTTTTGCAAAATCACATTTTTTGCCACTCCGGCAGCAATCCGTCCAAATTCCTGGGACTTTACGCCGATTTGCACCACATCCCCCAGATTGTAGGAGGGATCCTTCATTCTGGCCTCTGCCAAAGTGATTTTACTGGCTCTGTCCTCCACAGAATCCTTATTCAGGCTTTCCACCACCGTCTTTTCCTGAATTACAGAATAATCACAGGTCAGGGGATTGATGGTTACCTTTACATTGTCTGCATATCCAAAATGGTTTTTACAGGCGGAAAGCAAAGAGTTTTCAATGGCTTCTAAAATGGCCGCCTTACTGATATTTTTCTCCTTCTCTAAGAGGTCCAAAGCCTCTATTAATTCCTTGTTCATTTTTTCTTTCCTCCATTAAAAGTCTATGCTTAGCTTGATGCCTGCAATCTGTTTCCGGGGCAGAGAAACCTCCTTGTCCTCTATTTCCACCACAATCTGTTCCTTGTCAAATCCCTTTAACAGGGCCTGGAACTCCTTTCCCCATTCCATTGCCTGAAACAGCTTAATATCCACCAAGGAACCCATTTCCCTTTGTAAATCCTTATCCTTTTTTAAAGGCCGTCCCAGTCCTGGAGAGCTTACCTCCAGAATATAGCTTTCCCCGATAAAATCCTCCTGGTCCAGCCAGTCGCTCAGGGCCCGGCTGATGTTGGCACAGTCCTCCAGACCAATGCCTCCCTCCTGATCCATGTCGCAGTAAACCCGCAGATAATACTCCCCCGCCTCCTTCACAAACTCCACATCCACAATTTCAAAATCCATGGTTTTTTGCAGCTGGGTTAAAAATTCCTCGGTTCTTTGTACATAGCTCTCATTTCTTTTCATGCAGTTCCTTTTCCTTGGTATGTATACAAGCATACTTCTATACATAGAAAAAGTGGACCTGACCGGCCCACTTGATTTAACATATTGTGACTATGATAACACTGAACAAGGCAAAAAGCAAGCCCTTTCAAAGGCACTGCCCAGGCTGTATTTCCCTAGAACATGGGAACCACAGCCCCCTGGTACTTCTCCTCCATAAACTGCTTTACCGTATCGCTTTGCAAAGCCTCCACCAAGGCCTGAATGTCCTCCCGGCTTTGATCTCCATCCTTTACCGCAATAATATTGGCATAGGTGGTGGCAGCCACAGACTTGGCATCCTCTGTCACCAGAGCATCGCTTACCTTCAAGCCTGCATCAATGGCATAATTGCCATTAATAACCGCAATGTCCACATCCTGCAAGGATCTGGGAATCTGAGCAGCCTCTGCTTCAAACAGCTCCAGATTTTTGGGGTTTTCCACAATATCAGCCTTGGTGGCAGTCAGTCCTGCCCCCTCCTTAAGGGTAATCAGCCCTTGATCTGCCAACAGCAAAAGGGCTCTGGCCTCATTGGTTACATCATTGGGCACCGCTACCTTGGCTCCCTCCTGAAGCTGGTCCAAAGAGGCGGTCTTTCCAGCATAAATACCAAAGGGTTCATAGTGAATGGAGGCTGCAGACACCAATGTGGTGTTATTCTTTTCATTGTACTCCTCCAAATAGGGCAGATGCTGGAAATAATTGGCATCCAGGGTTCCAGACTCCAAAGCCACATTGGGCTGCACATAATCATTAAAGGTTACAATCTGCAGATCATACCCCTCTTTTTCTAAAATAGGCTTTGCCACCTCTAAAATCTCTGCATGGGGAGAGGGGCTGGCCCCCACCTTAATGGGCTTTAAATCCCCTGCAGCCCCGGAAGACTGGGCTTCCTGGGAGGCAGCTGCCGACCCGGTCTGGCTTTCTTTTGCTGTGGTCTGGGTATTTCCCTGGCCGCCGCAGGCCCCCAGCACCAGAGCCGATAACAATCCTACAACCAAAATATTTCTTTTTTTCATAACATCCTCCAATCCCTCTCCGAAAGCTTTTCGGAGATATTACATCAGCATGCCATTACAGTATCCTATCCCTGAAAAAAAGTCAACCCTTTTATTTTACGGGTTTATAGGTTTATCGAGTTCTTTTATCGGTTTTCCTGGAAAGGCCCATAAACACCTCC
>CALISX010000324.1 GCA_938041725.1 uncultured Lachnoanaerobaculum sp. | reverse complement strand
CGGTCCGGCGGTTTTGCCGGAGGAGGTGCTGCGTCAGGCCGTGGAGGAATTATTAGAGTACCAGGGCAGCGGCATGAGCGTCATGGAAATGAGCCACCGGTCCAAGGATTTTGAGGATATTTTAAACAAGGCCATAGAAGACCTCAGGGCCCTGATGCAGATTCCGGACAATTACAAGGTTTTGTTTTTGCAGGGAGGCGGGCATACCCAGTTTGCCATGGTGCCCATGAATCTGATGAAAAACCGGGTGGCAGATTATATCCTTACAGGCCAGTGGGCCAAAAAGGCCTGGCAGGAGGCCAAACTTTTTGGAGAGGCCAGGGCGGTGGCCTCCAGTCAGGATGAAACCTTTTCCTATATCCCTGACTGTTCTGATCTGGATATTTCCCCGGATGCGGACTATGTCTATATTTGTGAGAACAATACCATTTATGGAACCAAGTTTTGGACTTTGCCCAATACCAAGGGGAAGGATCTGGTGGCGGATATGTCCTCCTGCTTTTTATCAGAGCCGGTGGATGTAAAGCAATACGGCCTGATCTGGGCCGGAGCCCAGAAGAATGTGGGTCCTGCCGGAGTGGTGATTGTCATTATCAGAGAGGATCTGATCCGGGAAGAGGTACTGCCCGGCACCCCCTCCATGCTGCGCTATCAGATCCATGCAGAGAATAACTCCCTGTACAATACCCCTCCCACCTATAATATTTATTTCTGCGGCAAAGTATTTGAATGGCTCAAGACCCAGGGGGGACTGGAGGCCATGAAGCAGCGGAATGTGCAAAAGGCAAAGATTCTGTATGACTTTTTGGATCAGTCCAAGCTGTTTAAGGGCACTGTAAGGCCGAAGGACCGTTCCCTGATGAATGTTCCCTTTGTTACCGGAGATCCCCAAAAGGATGCCGCCTTTGTAAAGGCAGCCACTGCTGCCGGACTGGTGAATTTAAAGGGCCACAGAAGTGTGGGCGGCATGCGGGCCAGTATTTACAATGCCATGCCCCAAAGGGGTGTGGAGACGCTGGTGGACTTTATGGCAAAATTTGAAGGGGAGAATCTCTAAGGAGGGGTTATGAGAAAAATTCATTGCTTAAATGCCATTTCCAAGGCAGGAACGGATGTATTTAAAGAGGGATATGTATTTACGGATCAGCCCGGGGAGGCAGATGGGATTTTGGTGCGCTCCGCTGCCATGGGAGATATGGAATTTTCCAAAAATCTCCGGGCCATTGCCAGGGCCGGAGCCGGAGTAAATAATATCCCTCTGGAGCGCTGTGCTTCCCAGGGGATTGTGGTGTTTAATACCCCTGGAGCCAATGCCAATGGGGTAAAGGAGCTGGTGATTTGCGGTATGCTTTTGGCTTCCCGGGATATTGTGGGGGGGATTGAATGGGTACAGAGTATTAAGGATTCCGATACTTTGGCAAAGGATGTGGAAAAGGGAAAATCCGCCTTTGCCGGCCGGGAAATCAAGGGAAAGAAGCTGGGCGTCATCGGTTTGGGAGCCATTGGAGCAGAAGTGGCCAATGCCGGCGCTTCTCTGGGGATGGAGGTGCTGGGATTTGACCCCTATATCTCTGTGAATTCCGCCTGGCGGCTGTCCAGAAAGATCCGCCATATTACAGATCTGAATGAAATCTACAGGGAATGCGACTATATTACCCTGCATCTGCCCCTGACCAAGGATAACCAGGGAATGGTGGATGCCCAGGCCTTCTCCCAGATGAAGAAGGGAGTGGTGCTTTTAAACTTTGCCAGAGATCTTTTGGTGAATGAGGAGGATCTGAAGGCAGCTTTGGAAAGCAAGAGAATTTCCCACTATGTGACGGACTTTCCCAATACTCTGTCCTCCCATACACAGGGATGCATTGTGCTGCCCCATTTGGGGGCCTCCACCAAAGAGAGCGAGGAGAACTGCGCTGTGATGGCAGCAGAGGAAATGATAGATTACCTGGAGAACGGCAATATTAAAAATTCCGTCAACTTTCCCGACTGCGACATGGGAGAGTGCAATGTGGCCACCCGGATTGCGCTGCTGCATAAAAATGTTCCCAATATGATCGGCCAGATCTCCTCTGCCTTTGCCCGGGCCGGATTTAACATCACCAATATGGTAAACAAGAGCCGGGATAAATTTGCCTATACCTTGATTGATTCCGATGATGCTCTTCGGGACAAAACCTTGATCGGGGATCTGGGAGCCATTGAGGGCGTGTTGAAGGTAAGGATTATTAAAGAGTAAAAACGGAGGATGGCAGTATGGCAAAGGTAAAGGCTTTTCATTGTATCAGACCGGAGGCGGCGTATGCCTCCCAAACGGCGGCTCTGCCCTATGATGTATATACCAGAGAAGAGGCCAGGGAGGCAGTGAAGGGAAAGCCCTTGTCCTTTTTAAATATCGACCGTCCGGAAACCTGTTTTCCTCCAGAGCAGGATATGTATGCTGACAAGGTGTATGAAAAGGGGGCGGCCCTGTTTTTCAGGGAGCTGGAGCAGGGGATTTACCTGGAGGATGGGGATGCGGTTTATTATCTGTATGAGCTCACCGTCCAGGGACATTCCCAAACAGGTATTGCAGCCGCTGTGGCGGTGGATGATTACCTGGAGGGAGTGGTAAAGCGCCATGAAAATACCCGGGCGGATAAGGAGCTGGATCGGATCCGGCATATTTCGGCTCTTCAGGCCCAGACAGGGCCGGTTTTTTTAGCCTACCCCTCCTGCCCGGTTTTAAGGGAAATTTTGCAGGAAGGGAAAAAAACCTCCCCTCTGTATGATTTTGTCTCAGAGGATGGGGTGGAGCACAGGGTTTGGAAGCTGAGTGCTGCAAAAAATCAAGCAATACAGCAGGCCTTTGCCAGGATGTCTGCTTTGTATATTGCAGACGGACACCACCGGGCGGCCTCTGCAGTGAAGGTTTGCGAAGAAAAAAGAAGGGCATCAGGGGAGTATACCGGCCAGGAGGCCTTTCACTTTTTCCTGGTGGTGCTTTTTGCAGCAGAGGAGTTAAGGATTCTCCCCTATAACCGCAGTGTGGCGGATCTGGCAGGACTCTCCCAGGAGGCCTTTTTGAAGGCCCTGGCAAAGAGCTTTTCCATTGCTCCGGCAGCTGAGGGCTGGGAGCCCCGTCAGCAGGGGGAAATGGGACTGTATTTGTCCAATGCCTATTACCGGCTGGAGACCCTTCCCTGGATAAAAGAAAAGTATGCCAAGGATCCGGTGGAGTCTTTGGATGTGGCTTATTTGCAAAGGGAGGTACTGGATCCGGTTTTGCAGATTCAGGATCCCAGAACCGACACCAGGATCTCCTTTATCGGAGGGATCCGGGGCAGAGGGTATCTAAAGAAGCTGGTGGAGGAAGGCAAGGCTGCCGCAGCCTTTTGCATGTATCCCACCTCCATGGAGGAGCTTCTTAGGGTGGCGGATGCGGGCAGACTCATGCCTCCCAAGTCCACCTGGTTTGAGCCAAAGCTGCGAAGCGGTATTTTTATACGGGATATAAAAGAAGGAAAGATGCTATGAATAAAAGGGAATTTTTAAAGGAGCTGAAAGAAAGTCTTTCCCTTACAGGGCAGAGGCGGCTGGTGGAGGAAAATCTAAGCTTCTATTCTTCTTATATTGAGGGGGAAATGGCCAAGGGCCGCAGTGAGGCAGAGGTGATGGAGGAACTGGGGGATCCCAGACTCATCGCCAATTCCATTAAGACAGCCGCCGGTTTGGAGGATACCTTTGCCCCGGAAAGCAGTGCTCCGGACTACCAGGAAGATTTTTTCCAAAGGGAGGAGCCAAACAGGGGAGGAATCTTTTTTCTGGGAGGAGGCAAAGCCTGGCTTTTGCTGGGAGCAGTATTTTTCCTGACGGTGCTTTTCCTGGTGCTGATCATTGCCCTGGGAATGGAGATTCTTCGTTTGCTCAGTCCTGTTTTGCTTCCCCTGTTCCTTGTCCTTATCATTTTGGGAATGTTTGGCTGGGGCAGGCGGCGCTGATTTCATCTGGATTTTCCCTTTGTCTATATAAACGGAAGAGAAAGAGAAAAAATACAGATTGTTAACGGGATTCAGAGAATTAAGGATTCAAATCTTTCAATTTCATGAAGTTCTGTGTGGAAATTTTTTGGCTGCACAGGACTTTATTTGATTTCTTACGAAAATATTTCTTTTTGAAAATCAGTGAAAATCAAGGAATTTACAGGGGTTTTTAATTCTGGACCAGATACAAAGAAAGAAAAATGTTATTTTTTAAAAAAGTACTTGACAGAGGCACGTAACATATATATACTTCCTTCTGTAACATTTAGTTAATAAATTAAAGAAAATTTCCTGTCGGAAGCCTTTGATGGGCCGGGAGGAATCAGGAATCCATAGATTGGATTCAGAGACCCGTAAGAAAAGAGAAGAGTGAAGAGAGCAGGATATAGGAGCGGGTCCTGTTTAAAAAAGAAAAGAAGAAAAGAGGAAGATAATCCATGAAAACAGCTAAGAAAGCCATCGCCAGCATTTTGTCCGCAGTAGCCTTAAGTGCTGCCTTTACCAGTACAGCCTTTGCCACCACAGTGGTAAAGCCTGTGGTGCACCGCTACGCTGTGCAGGCAGAGGATGCAGTGAGGGGGCCTGCTTTGGTCAGCGGCACCTTTATTGCCACCGTTACGGCAGAAGGTTTGGAGATTTACAAAAATATGGGATCCGGTGAGACCATTGGCAGAGCCCAGAAGGGGGATGTGTTCCAGATTTTAGGAGACATGGGAAACGGATATGTAAAGGTTTCTTATTTTGATCAGGAAGGCTTCTTAGCAGTGGGAGACGGCAAGGCTGATGTAAGAGAAGTAGAAACAGTAGAGGATGCCGTAGCTGCCAGTACAGAAAGCCAGTCCAGAGACAGAAGACAAAGCATTGTGAACTTTGCCCTGCAGTTTGTAGGAGGAAGGTATGTATACGGTGGAACCAATCCCCATGTGGGAGCTGACTGCTCCGGATTTGTGAAGTATGTTTTGGAGAAGGCCGGAGGAGTGGGCATGCTTAGAACCTCCAGTTCTCAGGCCACCCAGGGCACTCCTGTGGGCAGTGTGGATCAGTTAAAGCCGGGAGATTTGATTTTCTATGGAACAGGCTCCAGATATATCAATCATGTGGCTATGTATATCGGCAATGGCAGGGTGGTGCATGCCTCTTCTTCCAGAACAGGAATCATTGTGACACCTTATAATTACAGAACACCGGTGAAGATGGTGAATGTCATCGGTTCATAAAACATTTGCGGGCTGTAGCAGTCTCCGGGAATTCCCGGGGGCTGTTTTGAGTGTATTACTTGTTAAATTGATTGAACCGCCGCTTGCAAAACCGCATGAGCGGTGGTGTGTGGAGCAAAGGCAGTTATAGTAAACGTCATAAATAAAATCTATTTATACAGCATCTAAAATGTAAACATTTGGCATGAAGATATTTATATGGATTTCCAGACCTTTGTGTATGACAAAGAGGCGTTAAGTGGGGGATCCGTTAATGCCAGAGGTTGTTTCATCAGCTTGGTTTTTCCCAGATTCGACCTCAGTCTTTTTCTTCCAAAAGATCATAAAAAAGATTCCAACCGTGAAGAGTTAAAAAAACAAACGAGCTCTGCATGGAAAAGAAAACGCGGGGCGTCTTTCAGGACGAAGTTCATTTCACGGAAGAGGCAACAATTACCAGACAATGGTTCGGCACTTTTGCTCTGCCAAACAAAACGCTTGCGTCCCTCTGTGCGTTTTCTTGGAGAAAAAATAAAAGCGTTTACTATAGCGTGGCCTTGACTGCTTCGTTATTACAAAATAAAATAAAGCCATTATCAAAGAAAGGAGTGTACTTGTTTGAACGGATTTATGTCAGTGCAGGATACTGCCGAAAGATGGGGCGTAACTGCAAGGCGAGTTCAGGGGCTTTGTAAGGAGAACCGGATTCCAGGTGCTACAAAGTTTAGTCGAGTATGGGCTATTCCTGAGAATGCGGAGAAGCCTACATTCCCGATGGATGTTGATGATGCAGAAAAAAAAGTTGACCTATCTAAAGCACATTGGAGAATGTTAGAGTTCTTCGCTGGAAGCGGCCTTGTAGCATTTGGCATGAAAGGAATGTTTGCACCAGTTTGGGCAAATGATATAAATGCTCGTAAAGCTGCTGTATATAGGGCCAATTTTAAAAGCAATCATTTTGTGTTGGATGACATCAAAAACATAAGTGGGTCTAGTCTTCCTTCAGCTCATCTATCATGGGCTTCTTTTCCCTGTCAGGATTTATCTCTTGCTGGCAATATGAAAGGAATCCATGCAGAAAGAAGCGGTCTCGTTTGGGAATGGCTTAGAGTAATGGATGAAATGCCGGAGCGACCTGGGATATTGGCACTTGAAAATGTGTCTGGCTTGCTTTCTGCAAATAGTGGAGAGAACTATAGAAGTTTACACCACGCATTAGTTGAACGAGGATATCAGTGTGGGGCCATTGCGTTAAACGCTGATTTATTTGTTCCTCAATCAAGACCAAGAGTATTCGTGGTTGCAATTAAGGATGATGTTAAGATTCCTACTTTCCTACAAGGAGATGGCCCTAACTGGCTTCATAACAAAGTGGCTGCAAATTTAGGAAAGCAATTAGATAGATGGGTTTGGTGGAAAACTGAACGGCCAAAACCTAGGACCCAGATGATTTTGGACATTTTAGAGTCTGCTCCGTTTGATAAAGACGATGTGCTTCGACTCATACCTCAAAGAATGATAGATGAACTAAATTCTAATGATAATGCTGTTGCAACTGGATATCGAAGGACCAGAAATGGGAAACAGCAATTGGAACTTCGGTTTGATGGAATAGCCGGCTGTTTGAGGACTCCTGGTGGTGGGAGTAGCAAACAATATGTGATAAAGAGAGAAAACGGAAAAAACCATGCAAGGCTATTAACTGTACGTGAAGCGGCGAGACTTATGGGTGCCCCCGATTCTTACTCATTACCGGGCAGTTATAATGATGGATATTTTGCAATGGGTGATGCAGTGGTTATGCCTGTTGCAAACTTTATTGCTGAAAGATTCTTACTACCATTAACGGAGGCTTTATACGATGAGTGATGAAAAAAAGGATGAAGGAGGATTGAAGGAAACGATATCCGAGGAGACTAAAAAAGTATTCAAGCCATTTCAAATCGAATGTGACGTTTTTTCAAAAGGAAAACTTTCACTTGTTATTCAGTTTACCCGTATGGTTAAAGGCCGGGGATTTCCTTTACAGGTTTCTGACTTTCAAACAGATAGTAAGGGCCAGGTTAGTGGTATAGGAGGAGCAAATCTTAAGAGAATTCTTAAGGATCACGGCATTACAAGACAATTAACATCAGAAGGCGGAAGAACAAGCAGAGGGAGCATGGGCTTAATGATGGCCTATGTTAAGTTTTTAAATGCATTAAATGAGAAAAAGAGAGTAAATCTCGATGAGGCTGAGAATTATTGGGCAGAGGAAGTACGCCAATTTTTCAATAATCAACCTTTTATACTTTCTGCTGATTCATCAAAAACAATTCGTGCAAATTTGGATGATTTGTTTGAACAAACGAAAAAGCGAGAGCAACAAAACAAAGGAACAAGATACTTAGGGGTGATGCTTCAGCATTTGGTAGCAGCTAAACTTCAAGTAATTCTTCCAGAAGGAATCTTTGCGATACACGGTGCTTCAGTTGCTGATGCTCAGACTGATCGTTCTGGGGATTTTGTCATCAATAATACCAGTATTCATTGCACTACTATGCCAGGCGATTTGTTAATGGAGAAATGTAAAGCAAACATAAAGGCTGGAAGCAGGCCTGTCATTATAACAATCTACGAAAGAGTTCACACAGCAATGACACTTGCTGAGGACGCTGATCTTGCAGGAAGAGTTGAAATATGGGACATTCAACAATTTCTTTCTTCAAATATATTAGAACACAGCATGTTTGAAGAGGCCGGTCGGAATTCAACGCTGGGAGACATCATAGATCGTTAT
Source organism: uncultured Lachnoanaerobaculum sp. (assembly GCA_938041725.1). Lineage (GTDB taxonomy): Bacteria > Bacillota > Clostridia > Lachnospirales > Lachnospiraceae > Lachnoanaerobaculum. The sequence continues at coordinate 3,744 of CALISX010000324.1, read as the reverse complement.
AATAAGATAATTGAGAAAGTCGAAACGGATCCCAGTTTACGAATTGAATTCGAAGCGAGTGGACAATAATAGGGAATTATCAAACACCAGAGGAAGCAAGTGTTAATGGAACAATCGTAAGTACTTGAAGAGCAACCATATAAGTCCCTGTGTTTTCTGAAAACAGGGGCTGTTTGAAAATCCCCCTCTGTGTTATACTGGGATATAAGCTGTGACGATTTGCCCCTGGGCGCGGGGATGCTGCCTGGGGATCGGCATGGGGGTTACTATATACAGGGGTTAGCCAGCGGGAGCTTGTCATGAGGAGGGGGTAATGGTTGAGATTGATCTAAAAGACAGAGAAGGGTTGAAGGACATATGGAAGGGGAGCGGAGAGCTCCTGGTGGATATGGCTTTGGAAAGCGGTCGGGTCTGGATCCCTGAATTAGAATCTGCCCTGCCTTCCTGTGGAATTGTAAAGATGTCCCATTATGTATATCTTTTGGGTATTACCCCCAAGCAGGAGCGGGCTGTCCGCTTCTGGGCCCAGCTTCTAAAGACGGCACCGGGCTGCTACATCGTCCCCACCTCAGAAAGCTGGATTGACTGGCTGGTGGAAAACATCGACTGCAGATACCGAAGCTTTTCCCGTTATGCTCTGGGCCGCACCGGAGAGGAGAACCGAGAGGTGCTAAAGGAGCTGGTGGCTGCCCTGGAGGAGGAATTTGCCCTGAAAAAACCGGGGAAAACCGCCTATAACAAGGTGATGAAGGATATGTGGAGCGAGGACTTTAGCCTTTGCTTTGAGGATCCGGCAGATTATATTGAGAATGTCCGGGGCCATTTTATTGTAAAGGATAAGGAAATTGTCAGCGGCTGTGTAGGCCGCTCCTATGAGGATCGCTTTATGGAGCTGGTGTTTGCCACCAATCCGGATTACCGCAGAAGGAATCTGGCTTTGACGGCGGCAGCCAAGCTGGTGCTTTCCTTTGGAAAGGGAAAGGGTCCCCAGGTCATTGACGTGCGCAATCAGCACTCGGTGGAGCTGGCTCAGGGACTGGGGTTTGAATTTTTGAAGGAATACCATGTGTATCAGATCTATCCCTAGGAGGATCTGGAGACAATATAAAAAAGCCGATACAGGAAGCAGGCATAGGTATGATGGCCCTGGCGGGCGCTGAGGAAAGTCAGTGTCCGCCGGGGATTTTTTTGGATGGTCTTTTGAATATTTTGCAGGAGAATATAGAGACAATATCGTCATAACTGCCAAAACATTCCGTAAACATTTACAATGATATAAGGAATGTTATAATTAGTAAAGGATATTTATTGGAGTTCGCTACATTTGATACAGGAAAGGAAGAACAGATATGAAACAGAATGAAAAAGTATTGGTTGCTTATTTTACCGCAAGTGAAGGCAGAGTAACGGAGAGGGTAGCCAGGCGCCTGGCGGAGGCCATTCAGGCTGATGTATTTCAGATCAAGCCAAAGGAGCCTTATACCAAGTCAGATATCAACTGGATCAATCCTTTAGCCCGATGCAATAAGGAAAAATTAGGGAAAAAGGAGGTGGAGGTAGAAGGAAAGGTTGAAAATATGTCCGAATATGATTTGATTTTTATTGGATTTCCTATTTGGTATGGGGGTGCCCCCAATGTGGTATATACCTTTGTAAAGGGGTATGATTTGTCAGGCAAAAAGCTTGTGCTGTTTGCAACATCTGGAGCCAGCGGAATCGGGAGAAGTGCAGAGAAGCTAAAGCCCTATGTGTCTGACACAGCTCGAATATTGGATGCAAAGCTATGGAAGGGAAAGGCCGGGGCAGGGGAATTAAAGGCATGGGCAGAACAATGGATGGATTAGGCTGCAGTTGGCAGATATTGTTGTGAAGCCAGGTATGTGGTAAGCTTACAGGCAGAAAGGCGGTGCGTATGCAGGTACGGGAATTGGCTGCCCTGGTAAAAAGGGACAGTTTTACATTAATGGCCTCCTCCCTGGAGAGGCGGAACAAAGCCATTGAATATATGATTCAGGAGCTTACAAGGAGAAAAGAAGAGATTTTTGCAGAAAACAAAAAGGATTTGGAAAGGGCCAGTGAGGAGGGAGAGCAGGCCCTTTTGGGCCGTCTGAAATTTGATGAGGAAAAATGGAAGGGGGCGGTGGCGGGACTGCAGCAGCTGGCCGCTCTGGAGGATCCCATTGGAAAGATCAGTTTGAAACGGCAGCTGGACAGGGACCTGGTGCTGGAACGGATCAGCTGTCCCATCGGGGTGATCGGAGTGGTATTTGAGTCCCGGCCCGATGCCCTGATTCAAATTGCTTCTTTGTGCATCAAAAGCGGGAATGCAGCTATTTTAAAGGGAGGCCGGGAGGCAGCCTGCACCAATGGGATTTTGTTTGCTTGTATCAAAGAGGCAGCGGTAGAGGCAGGCCTGCCGGAATTTTCCCTGGCCCAGCTCTCGGACCGGGAGGATATTGCTCAGCTTCTGACCTGCTCCGAGTATGTGGATCTATTGATTCCCAGAGGCTCCAATGCCTTTGTGGGCTATATTATGGAGCATACCTCCATCCCGGTTATGGGCCATGCAGATGGTGTCTGCCATATTTATGTTGACAAAATCTATGATAGACAAAAGGCCATAGAGATTGTGCTGGATGCCAAAAACCAGTATCCTGTGGCCTGCAATGCAGTGGAAACCCTGCTTTTGCACAGGGATATCAGCCAGGAACTGGCTCCGGCCCTCTTTGCTGCCCTGAAGGAAGCGGGAACCAGGATTCTGGCTCCAGAGAAGCTTTTGCAGTATGGAGGAGAAAAGGCTGGAGATGGGGATTATGGGAAGGAATTTTTGGAACAAACCCTGGCCGTGAAGGAGGTGGGGGATATCCAGGAGGCCATAGACCATATTAACCGTTACGGCTCCCATCATACCGATGCCATTATTACCCAGGATGCCAAAGCAGCAGAGCTGTTTTTCCGCTATGTGGATTCTGCCGGGGTATACCAAAACTGTTCCACCCGCTTTGCAGACGGCTTCCGCTATGGATTCGGGGCAGAGGTGGGGATTGCTACAGGCAAGCTTCATGCCAGGGGGCCTGTGGGTCTGGAGGGGCTTTGCACCTATAAATATCTGCTGCGGGGTCAGGGCCAAACCGTGGGGGCGTATGCAGCGGGAGAAAAGTCCTTTCATTTTAAGGATCTGATATAAGAGGCATTCCCATGGGGAAAGGAGGAAAAATGGATAGGACAAAAAAGAAGGATATGGATCGGGCGGAGGAGATGTTAAGGGAGAGCGGCTTTTGGGATGAATAGCCGTATGTTTAAAAGGGCCCTCACAAGGACCCTCCCCATTATGGCAGGCTATTTGGTGCTGGGCTTTGGCTTTGGGGTTCTCTTAGCGTCCAAGGGCTATGGAGTGTTCTATGCTTTTTTGATGTGTATTGTGATTTATGGAGGCTCCATGCAGTACATCGGGGCAGGGCTTTTGGCCTCAAGGGCCGGGGTGCTGACCACGGCTTTGATTACCCTTATGGTGCATGCCAGACATATTTTCTATGCCCTGTCCATGATCGACAAGTTTAAACCGGTGAAAAAGTTCAAATTTTACCTTGCCTTTGCCCTGACGGATGAAACCTATTCCCTGCTGGTACAGGAGAAGGGGCTGGGGGAACAGGACCGCATGGCTTATTATTTCTGGGTCAGCCTCCTGGACCATCTGTACTGGATTGCGGGCAGTGTGCTGGGAGCAGCCGCCGGAAATCTGCT
>CALISX010000323.1 GCA_938041725.1 uncultured Lachnoanaerobaculum sp. | reverse complement strand
GATTCCGGCAGTATTTATTTTAAAGGGGAAAATATGTTGGCCCCTTCTGTGAAAATTTCCCGCTACCGGCAAAAAATTGGCATGGTGTTTCAGCATTTCCATGTTTTTCCCCATTTGACGGTGCTGGAAAACATTACCTTGGCTCCGGTATTGGAAAAAAAGATTCCAAAGGACCGGGCCAAGGAGCAGGCCAGAGAGCTTTTGCACCGGGTAGGACTGTCTGATAAGGAGGAAGAATACCCAGCCAGACTTTCCGGAGGGCAAAAGCAGCGTTTGGCCATTGTGCGGGCCCTGGCCATGGAGCCGGAGGCTATTTTATTTGACGAGCCCACCAGCGCCCTGGATCCGGAAATGGTGGGGGAGGTGCTTAGTGTGATGCGGGATCTGGCCAATCAGAAAATGACCATGGTGGTGGTAACCCATGAAATGGGATTTGCCAGGGAGGTGGCTTCCCGGGTAATGTTTTTGGATGAGGGGGATTTCCTGGAGGAAAATACCCCTTTGGAATTCTTTTCTCATCCTAAAAACGAGCGGCTGAAAAGCTTTTTAAGCAAGGTATTATAAAAGTTTTGTAAAGAAAAAGAAGATATAAATTGCGCACAAGATAATTTATACCTTCTTTTTTATAAAAACCGGAAAAATCAAGTGATAGTATACGATAAACAAACATAGTAGATCGTAAAAATAGACGGTTTCAACAGAATCCAGTAAAATGGAGAGGGATATATCAATAACAAGAACTATTATTGATATATAGACAAGATGGAAGAAGTATTGTATAATCCAAACCATAAAGCCATTGCATTATACAGTAGCTCACAAGTATATTGTGTAATGGCTTGCGGTGAGAAGCCATCCAGTCCGGCTGATCACAGTTGTTGTTTTTTGTAAATGGAGGGACCATGTTAAAGGAATTTAAGGAGTTTGCCTTTAAGGGCAATGTGTTGGACATGGCTGTGGGTGTCATCATTGGTGCAGCTTTCGGAAAGATTGTTACATCTCTGGTAAGTGATGTATTGATGCCCATTATCAGCATCCTGACTGGGGGAATCAACTTTACAGACTTGAAGTATGTGATTACACCTGCCAGTGCCAGTGGTGATGTTGCAGAGAACGCCATTCTCTACGGCACATTCATCCAGTCTGTAGTGGACTTTTTGATTATCGCCTTCTCCATTTTCCTGTTTATTAAGCTCATTAATAAATTCAGGAAGAAGGAAGAAGTGAAGGAGGAAGCGAAGACTCCTGTCAAGCCGGATGATGTGGTGCTTCTGGAAGAAATCAGAGATTTACTAAAGAAACGCTGATGATGCAGCTGCTCTTTAGAAGAAAGCAAGCGGAGTGAAGAGGCCGCAAAAGAGGAGGAAATTTCAATGAACTTTTATCGCAGTAAGGAAACAGGAAGTATTGTAGGGGTAGTTGTGAACAAGGGCGGCGTTTTGTCCTGTGACGGCGTGGCCATGGTGGAAATGAAGGCCAATACCACAGATGCCGCCACAGAGAAGCATGTTCCTGTTGTCAGCGTAGAGGGTAACAAGGTATCTGTTGTGGTAGGAAGCGTGGAGCATCCTATGACAGAGGAGCATTTGATCCAGTTTGTTATGATTGAGACCAATCTGGGAAGACAGTTTAAGTCTTTGAAGCCGGGAGAGAGACCGGCTGCTGAGTTCCTTTTATTAGAGGGAGAGAAACTGGTTGCAGCATATGAGTACTGCAACCTCCATGGTTTGTGGAAAGCAGAGGTATAAGGAAATGAAATATGTATGTGATGTGTGCGGATGGGAGTATGACGAGGCACTGGGAGATCCGGATAACGGCATTGCTCCTGGAACCAAGTGGGAGGATCTCCCCGATGACTTTACCTGCCCCGTGTGCGGTGTAGGCAAGGACGACTTCTCCAAGGAAGGTTAAGAGGGGATTTTTGTCCCTTAGATCCAGGTTTCTGGGATGGCAGGGCTGATGGCTTTATGGATTTGAGGGACAACACCCCCTGCCATCCCTTGCCAGTGCTTCCCGGCAGGCAGGAAACAATTGTAAGCCAGTTCCCCCAGGCCCTGGAGCCGGCACCGCTATAAATATAAGCCCACCCAGCGCCCGTGCTGCTGACAGGTGTGACAGGAGGAAAGACACTTCCCGAGAGGGGGTGTCTTTTTTTGTGGCAGGAAGAAAAAGACTGGAGTTATAAGGTATTTTTTGATAAGGAGTACCATGGAATAAATTGATTTTGAAATATTTTGAAAATCGTATGGGATTATTGAAAAATAATTCAGAAAATATTAAAATATAAATAAAAACCCGCCCGAAAGCGAGTTTTTAAATTCACATCAATGTGAACCCATAATGGGTGATTAGAAAAGTTCTTTATTTGAACCATGTAGTGTAATCTCATATGGTAGCCAAGCTTGAGATCACTGTTATGATACCTTAAAGTGGGAAAAAAGTCAAATGATAGGAGGAACATGGATTATTATCTGGGATTAGATGGTTACTGTACACGGGTAGGCTTGCCTTCTATCTATTAATCCGTTAAACTTATG
>CALISX010000322.1 GCA_938041725.1 uncultured Lachnoanaerobaculum sp. | reverse complement strand
AAGAAAGCCCTACCATAACGATAAAAGCTCCGGCCATGACCTTTAGCTTGGTGGTACTCAAGGTCCACTGCATGGGTTTTTTATGGGATCTAGTAAAAAGCATGAATGTAATATCCTTGCTTCCTGTTTTCTTTTTACTCGTCTGACTCGTCCTTATCCAATCTGACTTTTCCAGCATCATCGAAACTATCCATCTCCTTCTCATCTGGTATATCAAAAGATTCTCCCTGATCTAACATGGAGCTCTTACCCTTTAATATGCCTCCCTCGGAGATAATCAGTGATTTGGCAGCAATATCTCCGAAGATTTTGCCGGTTTCGGTAATCTCCAGTCTTTCATTCACATAGAGATTTCCAGTAACCATACCGGCCACTAATACATTTTCTGCTGTAATATTCCCCTGAATCCTTCCAGACTCTCCTATAATCACAGGTCCCTTGCATCTTCCTTCACCCTTTAACGTGCCGTCAATCCGAATCAAGCCAGTGGTACGAATGGTTCCCTCAATCTCCACATCTTCTCCAATGATCGTATTGATCCTTCCATCCTGTCTCGGCGGCTCCACATTCACTCTTGCTTGCTTATTAAACATATACACCTCTTTATCTTAATTTATATGTTGCAGTGATCTGCAACATCATTGATTGCCCTTTCAGCACCAAGCATAACCCTTAAAAAGACAGCGCAAGAATCCCTTGGCTTTTGTGATTAATAAAATATTACATTTATATTACAGAATGGATTATAGCAAGGTTTTAGAATACTTTCAAGCCCTCAGACATAAAAACTCCCCTCTGGCATGGAGATTTACGACAGAACATTGTATAATTTAAGCAGAGTTTCTTTCAAAGGAGGAGGCATGAAACAGTTTTTACGAAGCATTGGATTTTCCATGTATAAGAAAAAGGGAGAGATCAAAGAGCTTCTGGACCAGATCCAGAGTGAACATATAGCTGCTGCCAGAATCGTCATTACACCGGAAAAGGAGCGGTACTGGGAAATCCGCTTTATGGTGAATCAGATCCTGGGGCTTTGCCTTTTCGGTAATTTGGATAATATCAGCCATTTTAACCGGGAGGGGTATTTTCCCTATATTCAGTCGAATCTGATCAGCTCCAGCTCCAATGTTTCGCTCCAAATGAACCTGGACGACACCACCTTCTCCGGACTGGTGGATGACAACCGGGTGGGGATTTCCTTGATTTTCCGCATCAACAATAATTTGGAGATATTGGATGCCATGGGGGAAAGCCGTGTTCCCAAAGCCATTACCCTGGGGGCCTTTTCTACGGAAGGGAAAGTCCTGCTGCCTATTCAGAAAACTGAGGAACAGATTCTGCGGATCAATTCTCTGAACAACACCCGCAGCCAGCTGATTGAAGCCGCCAAAAACGGAGATGAAAGCGCCATGGACTCCCTGTCCACAGAGGATATGCTTTTGTATTCCACCATTTCCAGGAGAATGACCAAGGACGATATGTACTCCATCATTGACAACCTGTTCATGCCCTTTGGCATGGAGTCGGATATGTATACCATCATTGGGGAGATTCTGGACTTCTCTTTTTTAAAAAACCAGTTCACCCAGGAGGAAAGCGTTTTACTCCAGATAAAATGCAATGATATTCTCCTGCTGGTGGCCATGGCCAGAGGAGATTTGCAGGGAGAACCCCAGATCGGACGAAGATTCAAGGGAAATATATGGATGCAGGGAACCATCCATTTTTCCTAAAAAAAATGGTCAGGCTTTACCAAAAATAAATCCTCCTTATGGACTCTTATCACTACAAAAAGCAAAATAGAAAGGATCACCTTATGAAAAAGCAAATGATGCTGTTAGGATGTATGGCTCTTTTAACCTTTGCAGGATGCGGCTCCCAATCCGGTTCTGCTCCTGCCTCCGGAAACAGTGCCCAGGCAGAAAATGCCAAGGTGCTGGAGGGAGAGGTTACAGAAAAAAAGGATTTCATGTTTACTGTAAAGGACAGCGGAGGCACAGAATATGCTCTGAGCTTTGATGCTGCCAAGGCTCCGGAAGGCTATGACAAGATAAAGGAAGGAGACAAGGTAAAGGTTTCCTATACCGGAGAGCTTTCTGAGACCGAGGCTTTCACCGGCAGTATTCTGTCTTTAGAGGTCCTGCCCTAACCCTGGGGGCCTGTCAGCAAAGAAAATATTCCAGTCCCGGCAGTACCAGCTGCTGGGGCTTTTTTAAAGAAAGGCGGGCCACGGCATGTTCTTGCTTCTCCTTAGGAACCTCCTGATTTCAGAGGATTTTAGAGAGGCAAAAACTTTCTTAAATTTAAAGAAAAATTCTCTTGCAGTTTCTCCGGATATATGATTTATAATAGGAAGTTGATTGCTGCAGGAACAGAAAAATCCCCTGTTTCACAAGGTCTGTGGCATACCCTGAAGAAAGGAAAACGATCATTCATGGTTTTTAGCAGTTTGGAATTTATATTTGTATTTCTTCCTATTTTTATGATCATATATTATTTTTGTCCCCATCCCTTCCGGAATGCCATACTTTTTTTTGCCAGTATTTTATTTTATTCCTATAGCATTCTGGCCAGACCTTATTATTTAATCATTTTTATTGGCTCTATCATAATTAACTACTATGTGGGCATGCTGATTTTTTCCAAACGATCCCAACGCAGACTTTGGCTGGTTCTGGGGCTTTTGGCAAATTTTTCTGTTCTATTTGTATTTAAATATGCCAACTTCTTTCTGGGGGGTGTGGTCACCCGCTTCTTCCCCCAGTTGATTCAGGAAAATGGCAGATTCCTGAATCTGGTGCTTCCCATTGGCATCAGCTTTTATACCTTCCAGTCTGTATCCTATTTGATGGACGTATACAGACGGGATGTGAAGGCGGAATATTCCTTTATAAACTTTGGAATGTACATCAGTATGTTCCCCCAACTGATTGCAGGCCCCATTGTGGTCTATTCGGATATTGTGCCCTATGTCAACCGCAGAAAATGCTCTCTTTCCACCATTGCGGCCGGCACCAAGATCTTCATCTTCGGCCTTGGGCTGAAGGTCTTGCTGGCGAATCAATTAGGAGGACTTTGGAGAGCCTTGGAGGATATTGGATTTGACAGTATTTCCACCCAGCTGGCCTGGATGGGCATTGCCGCCCGCTCCTTTCAGATTTACTTTGACTTTTTTGGATATTCCCTTATGGCCATCGGGCTGGGAACCATGATGGGCTTTAAGCTGCCCCAAAACTTTAACCACCCCTATATTTCTACCACCATGACAGAGTTTTGGAGAAGATGGCATATCACTTTAGGCACCTGGTTTCGGGAGTATGTATACGTCCCCCTGGGGGGAAACCGCAGAGGCGAACTGGTTACCTACCGCAATCTCTTCATCATTTGGGCCCTCACAGGTCTGTGGCATGGAGCCAGCACGAACTATTTGGTATGGGGCATTGTCCTGTTTATCCTGATGACCTTGGAAAGGCTGTTTTTGGGAAATGTCCTTACCCGGCTGCCCGTGCTGGGACATCTCTATATGCTGTTTTTTATCCCGGTTACCTGGGCGATCTTTTCTGTGGAAAGCTATGACCAGCTCTTTGTTTTCTTTGAAAAGATCTTTCCCTTC
>CALISX010000321.1 GCA_938041725.1 uncultured Lachnoanaerobaculum sp. | reverse complement strand
AGGTGCCGGAGAGCTTTTCTCCTGCTCCCAAAGAGGAATGCTACGGGGTGTATGAAACCATGGAGGAAGCCATTGCAGCTTCTAAGAAGGCCCAGCAGACTTTGTTGTTTTCTAAAATAGCAGACCGGCAAAAATATGTGGATGTGATCCGAAAAACCATATTGAAAAAGGAAAATCTGGAGATGATTTCCAGATTGGCTGTGGAGGAAACCCAGATCGGAGAATATGCCCATAAATTAATTAAAAACAGTCTGGCGGCGGAGAAAACACCAGGAACAGAGGATCTCCTCACAGAGGCCGTGACAGGAGATGCAGGGCTGACTTTGGTGGAGTACTGTCCCTTTGGGGTCATCGGGGCCATTACTCCCACCACCAATCCCACGGAAACCATTATCTGCAATTCTATTTCCATGATTGCCGGGGGAAATACTGTGGTGTTCAGCCCCCATCCCAGGGCCAAAAGGGTTTCTCAGATGACGGTGAAGCTTTTAAATAAGGCTCTGATGGAAAACGGTGCCCCCAGGGATCTGATCACCATGGTGGAGGAGCCTTCTATTGAAAACACCAATAAGATGATTGATCATCCGGACATTCGTCTGCTGGTGGCCACCGGCGGCCCCGCCATTGTAACCAAGGTGCTTTCCTCTGGGAAAAAGGCCATTGGAGCCGGAGCCGGCAATCCTCCTGTGGTGGTGGATGAAACCGCTGACATTGCAAAGGCTGCCAGGGACATTGTGGATGGCTGCAGTTTTGACAACAATGTTCCCTGTATTGCGGAAAAGGAAGTATTTGCAGTGGATGGGATTTGTGATCATTTGATCCATTACATGAAGGAAAACGGCGCCTTCCAAATCACCGATGGGGCCCTTTTGCAAAGGCTGGTGGATTTGGTTTCTACAGAAAAGGGAGGGCCAAAAACAGAATTTGTGGGAAAAAGCGCCAGGTATATTTTAGAGCAGCTGGGCATTGCGGCCCCTGCAGATACCCGTGTGATTATCATGGAGGTGCCAAAGGAGCATCCCCTGGTGCAGGAGGAGATGATGATGCCCATTTTGCCGGTGGTGCGGGTGTGCGATGTGGATACCGCCATTGCCTGGGCCCATGAGGCAGAGCATGGAAACCGCCATACGGCCATGATGCATTCCAAAAATGTGGAGAAATTAAGCAAGATGGCAAAAATCATGGAAACCACCATTTTTGTAAAGAACGCCCCCTCCTATGCAGGCATTGGTGTGGGAGGAGAGGGATATACCACCTTTACCATAGCAGGTCCCACAGGGGAGGGGCTGACTTCTCCCAGAAGCTTCTGCAGAAAAAGAAAATGTGTTTTGACAGATGCCTTTAGCATCCGCTAGGAGAGATCCCAAAGTCCTCATTGTTTCCAGAGACATACAATGATAAGATAGTAGAAAACAGACTGGGAAAGGGGCTTTTGTATGACACAATATCATGGCATGCCGCATCCGGATGAACTGGATCTGGATACAGCAGAGGATTATCTGGACTGGGAAGAAAAAAATCCGGCGGATCAGCTGGATATTATCCATTTATTTGGCAGAGAAAAATTAGAAACCATACAGGAAAGTCTGTCTAAGGCCACCGGTCTGGCCTTTATTACCGTAAATTATAAGGGAGACCCCATTACCTCGGCTACGGCCTTTTGCGCCTATTGTGAAAAAGTACGCAGCATCCCTGCTGCTTTGGAGCAGTGCAAATTCTCCGATGCCTTTGGCTCCATTCAGGCCGCCACCACACAGAAAACCAATGTGTATTTTTGTCCCTGCGGCCTTTTGGAGGTGGCCATTCCCATTATTGTACGGGGACATTATCTGGGGGGATTTATCGGCGGACAGATCCGTTGTTTGGATGCACCGGATACTGTCAGCCGCCTGTCTGCTATCACAGGGATGTCTAAGCCGAATGAGCAGATGAAGGCCTATAAGCATCTTATCAAGGAAATTCCAGTATATTCTTATGAAAAATTTTTAGATATTGCCAATCTGGTTTCCTTGGTGATCAATCAGCTAAGCGAAAATGAAATCAGCCAGCATGTACAGTCGGATACCCTGCGGAAGCGCATGCATAAGGTTCAGGCTCTCAATCAAAAGTACCTGGAAAAGAACCAGCAGCTGTTTCGCAGGATTCGCCGGCTGGAGCTGCAGAACAATGAGTTTGAGCTTTTGGATATGCTCACCTCCCTGCATAATTTAACCGTTATTGAAAATGCAGAGAAAACCAATGAATATCTGGAGCAGTATATCACCTATATAAAGTACAGTTCCATAGAAAAAAGCCCCTTTGTTCCCATGTCGGCGGAGTTCCAGCATGCAGAGCAGTATCTGCAGCTGCAAAAAATAAAAATGGGGGAGAGACTGGAGTATTCCCTTCAAATGTGCCAGGAGCTGCATATGCAGAAAATGCCCTCCCATGTACTGATGCCCTTTGTTAAAAATGCTTTGTATCATGGTATACTCCATAAAAAGGAGGGGGGAAGAATCACCGTCAACGGATATGTGCAAAAGGGCAATGTGATTTTGGAAATCGAAGACAATGGACCGGGATTTTCCGATGAGGAGCTGGATGCCAGGTATGAAGTTTTTCAGGATAAGCATGAGGGGTATTATATCCGTATGGGAATGGAGTATGCCCGGGATAAAATGCAAAGGCTGTTTGGAAAGGAGTATGCTGTTATGAGAGAAACTTTCAAAGACAAGGGCTCCAAAAGCGTTTTGATGTGGCCGGAATATTATGAAATAAGGACTGAATAGTATGTATAGAGTTCTTATTGTAGAGGACGACATTCTGATGGGGGCTGCTTTAAAGCAAATGGTGGAAAGGGATCCTGCCTTCCAGGTGGTTCATACAGCCATAACAGGCCAGGAGGGGATACAGGTCTGCAAGGAGAAGCTGGTGGACCTGATTTTTTTGGATGTGCAGCTTCCAGGCATTACCGGACTGGAGACTGGACGGATCCTCCGGCAAAATCACCCTCTCATTACCATTTATATGATATCCCCCTGTTCCTCCCGTACCTTGGTGCGAGGCGCAGCCAAGGATCAGACAAAGGATGTTTTGGAAAAGCCGGTGATGTACGGCGATTTAAAGAAAATTTTAGATGAGTATAAAACGGAGCATGAGGATTCGGTGCAGACCCAGCTGGCTCCTTTGCTTGATTTTTTGCAAAACAGGGATTTTAAGGGATTTTACAAGGGCCTTCCCGGTTTGATTGATGAGATCTATGCCCTGGCCGGGGAGGATGCCGGGCGTTTGATAAAAATGTTTACTTATTTGGGGCAAAGCCTTTTAAACACCAGGAATATCCGGGAGGAAAGCGGCAGCATTACAGAGCTTTTCCCCTTGAACGAGGTTTTGATTTTGGATCGGAAAACCTCAGAGCTGTGGCTGTTTCGGGTGATGGATTTTCTTTTTTGGAAAAACAGCATTGACCGGTATCCTCTTTTGGAAAATATTTCCCATTATGTGGATAAGCATATCAAAGAGGAGCTGACCTTAAACAGCATTATCGAAAACTGCGCCATCAGCCAGGGGTATTTAAGCCGGATCTTCCGGGAGCGGTTTCAGGTGAGCGTGACAGAATATATCCATTTGCGAA
>CALISX010000320.1 GCA_938041725.1 uncultured Lachnoanaerobaculum sp. | reverse complement strand
TTGTTTGTAAAAGCAGACAATCCTTTTTTATCGTGGAGATAATCCGGTGATAAAACCTTAGGTGCAAAAATATATTATCTATGCTATAATTTTTACCGAAAATGGGTTGTTCCCATGTGTAAGAAAGACTTGGCTCGTTTATTCGGGCGGCATTATATGAAAGGTGCATATGGAAAAAAAAGATACAATTTCAGAGATTTTTGGAGTGAATGTATTTAATGATGAGGCTATGCAGATATATCTGCCTAAGGCGGTGTATAAGAAATTAAAAAAGACTATTGAAGACGGCTTGGAAATGGATAATGACATTGCCGATTCGGTAGCACATGGTATGAAGGAATGGGCAGTGGAGCGGGGGGCTACCCATTACACCCACTGGTTTCAGCCCTTAACCGGAGTGACAGCAGAAAAGCATGATTCCTTTATTTCGGTTCCCAGGGAAGGAAAGGTAATACTGGAGTTTTCTGCCAGGGACCTCACCAAGGGGGAGCCGGATGCCTCCAGCTTTCCCACCGGCGGTCTGCGGGCCACCTTCGAGGCCCGTGGGTACACTGCCTGGGACTGTACCTCCCCCGCCTTTATTCGTGAGGATTCCCTGGGGGTTACTCTGTATATTCCCACAGCCTTTTGTTCCTATAATGGAGAGGCTTTGGATAAAAAAACACCTTTGCTTCGGTCCATGCAGGCCATTGACACCCAGGCTTTGAGAATTCTCAGGCTTTTTGGCAATGACAAGGCCAAAAGGGTGATTCCTTCCGTGGGAGCGGAGCAGGAATATTTTATTATTGACCGGGAAAAATATCTGCAAAGAAAGGATATCATTTACACCGGCAGAACTCTCTTTGGCGCCATGCCCCCCAAGGGACAGGAGCTGGAGGATCACTATTTTGGCTCCATCCGAGAGCGGATTGCTGCCTATATGAATGATATTAACCATGAGCTGTGGAAGCTGGGGGTTCCTGCCAAAACCCAGCACAATGAGGTGGCTCCGGCCCAGCATGAGCTGGCTCCGGTATATGAGCAGGTGAATGTGGCAACAGACCATAACCAGATGACCATGGAAACCATGAAAAAGGTGGCAGGCCGCCATGGGCTTACCTGTCTGCTCCATGAAAAGCCCTTTGCCGGGGTGAATGGTTCGGGAAAGCACAATAACTGGTCTCTTACTTCTGACGATGGAGTAAATATGTTAAATCCCGGGGATACCCCCCATGAAAACATTCAGTTTTTATTGGTGCTGGCCTGTATTTTAAAGGCAGTGGACATTCATGCGGATTTGCTGCGGGAATCTGCCGCCTGTGTGGGAAATGATCACAGACTGGGGGCCAATGAAGCACCTCCTGCGATTATTTCTGTATTCTTAGGGGAACAGCTGGAGGATGTGATTGACCAGCTTTGTTCCACGGGACTGGCCACCCACTCCAAACGGGGGGGAAGGCTGAGAACCGGCGTGGCCACCTTGCCGGATTTTGAAAAGGATGCTACGGACAGGAACCGAACATCCCCCTTTGCCTTTACCAATAATAAATTTGAATTCCGTATGGTGGGCTCCTCCGACTCCATTGCCTCCCCCAATATTGTATTGAATACGATTGTGGCGGAAAGCTTTCAGGAGGCGGCGGATGCGCTGGAACAGGCAGAGGATTTTGATGAAGCAGTACATGATATGATCAAAAAGCTGCTTTTAGAACATCGGCGGATTATTTTTAATGGAAACGGCTATGCCAAGGAATGGGTAGAGGAGGCGGCCAGAAGAGGACTCTCCAATCTTCCTTCCATGGTGGATGCTATCCCTGCCCTGGTATCTGAAAAAACCATTCGATTATATGAAAAATTCCGGGTTTTCACTCGAAAGGAGCTGGAATCCCGGGTGGAAATTGAGTATGAAGGATATGTGAAGGCCATTATCATTGAGGCCAAGACCATGATCAATATGGCAGGAAAGATTATTATTCCTGCTGTGGTACGTTATACGGGAGTTTTGGCTAAAACCCTGAGGGATATCAAAACAGCGCTGCCTTTTTTGGAGCCCCAAACCCAAATGGAGCTTTTAATTCAGGTAAATGACCACTTGGGAAAGGTTAAGGAAGCCAGAGAAAGACTTATAGAAATTTTGGAGGAGGCCTCTACCAGGAAAAATGCCAAGGAGGAGGCATTGTATCTCCATGCTGAAGCAGTTCCTGCCATGGAAAGGCTCCGGGCCCCAGTGGACACTTTGGAAATGATTGTGGACAAGCAGTATTGGCCCATGCCCAGCTATGGGGATATGCTTTTTGAGGTTTAATCATGCTGGAACGTAGAAAGAAAAGGTGGTTTTTATCCCAGCTGCAGCTGATTGCTTTGGGGTTTGTTATTATGATTTTGGTGGGGGCGGTACTGCTGACTTTACCCATATCCTCCAAAGAAGGACACTGGACTGCCTTTTTGCCGGCGCTTTTTACTGCCACCAGCGCCAGCTGTGTTACAGGGCTGGTGGTGGTTGATACCCAAACCTATTGGAGCCATTTTGGCCAGGTGGTGATTTTGATACTGATACAGATCGGGGGACTGGGTTTTATCAGTATTGGCTATTTTTTCTCTATTATGCTGCGCAAAAAGATTGATCTAAGGGGCAGGGGACTGCTGCAGGAAATCACCAATTCTTTGCAGATCGGGGGAATTGTGAAACTGCTTCGGAAAATCATTTTGGGCACCGCTCTGATTGAGGGAAGCGGGGCGCTGCTTTTAAGTATTCGTTTTGTGCCTGTGTTTGGTTTGGTCAAGGGAATATGGTATGGTATATTTCATTCCATTTCTGCCTTTTGCAATGCAGGCTTTGACCTCATGGGCAGCCACAGCGGACCCTATTCCTCTCTTATCTCCTTTGGAGAGGATCCCTTGATAAACATTGTGATCGGTCTTTTGATTGTACTGGGGGGGATCGGCTTTATGGTCTGGGACGATGTGACCCGGAAGAGATGGCATTTTAAACGATACCGTCTCCATACAAAAATGGTACTTACCTTTACCTTTGTGCTGCTGTTTGGGGGAGGGATTCTGTTTTTTATAACAGAGTCCCGGCATGCTTTTTTGGGAATGGATTTTCAGGGGAAGGTGCTGGCCTCCTGGTTTGCCTCAGTAACCACCAGAACCGCAGGCTTTAATTCCACGGATATGGGGGCTTACAGTCCGGCGGGAAAGTTCCTTTCCTGTATTTTAATGTTTATTGGAGGAAGTCCCGGTTCCACCGCTGGAGGCATCAAAACCACTACCTTGCTGGTTTTACTGCTGCATGTGAAGGCTTATATTTCCAGAAGTCCCAGTATAAATATTTTTGGGCGGCGGATCGGAGAGGAGGGGGTGCGGACAGCAGCTTCCATTGCAACCCTCAATCTCACCCTGGTGCTGACTGCCACCTATATTCTGGCGGTTATAGAGCCTGCCAGTATGATTGATATTCTGGTGGAAACCACCTCCGCCATGGGTACGGTGGGCATGACTGTGGGAATTACCAGAGATTTACACAGTATTTCAAAGATTGTCTTGATTCTTTTAATGTATTTTGGAAGGGTGGGCAGCCTTAGCTTTGCCATGGGATTTACCCAAAATGTCAAGGTGGCCAAGGTCAGGCTCCCTAAGGAAGAGATCAGTGTGGGTTAATATATGAAATCAATTTTAATTATCGGGATGGGAAGATTTGGCCAGCATCTGTGCAAATATCTGGCAGAGCATGGCAATCAGGTTATGATTATTGATCAGGATGAGGAAAAATTAGAGCCGGTGCTGGAGTATGCCACCAGCTCTAAAATCGGAGACTGCACCAATGTGGACGTGTTGACAAGCCTGGGACTGAATAATTTTGATGTGGTATTTATCTGTATCGGTACAGACTTTCAAAGCTCCCTGGAGGCCACCTCTCTGGTGAAGGAAATGGGAGCAAAAAAGGTGGTGAGCAAGGCCACCAGGGATATTCAGGCAAAGTTTTTGCTAAGAAACGGGGCAGATGAGATTATTTATCCGGAACGGGATGTGGCTAAGGTGGTTGCAGTGACCTATAGTTCTGAAAATGTATTTGACTATATTGAAATTACAGAGGACTATGTTATTTTTGAAATCACCCCCCTTCCTGCCTGGGTGGGCAAAAGTCTAAGTGATTTGAACTTGCGCAATACCCGGGATATCACGATTATCGGCATTAAAACAGAGGGAAAGGGTGCACCGAAAATTATGCCAAAGGCAAGCCATATCATTCAGGAGCATGAGCATTTGATTTTGGTCTGCAGCCAGGAGAGCATGAATTTGTTGTTAAAGGAGCTGTCATGATAAAGGCCTTGGTATTTGATTTAGACGGAACACTGCTGAACACCCTTTCTGCCCTGCGTCTGTCTGTTTCTCTCACTATGCAGGCATTGGGATTGGGGGAATTGGATGAGGAGCATACCAAAGCCTTTGTGGGAGAGGGATACCAGAAGCTTTTGGAACGGTCCCTGGTGTATCTGGGGGATGAAAAAATGGAGAAATTACAGGAAAGCATGTCCTTGTATCAGAAATTTTTTCAGGAAAACTGTATGGAAGGGGTGCATCCCTATGAGGGAATTTTACAGCTGCTGGATTATGGAAAAAAGAAGGGATTGAAGCTGGCAGTGCTTTCCAATAAACTCCAACACAGAGTGGAGGACAATATTTTCCGGATTTTTGGAAAAGAGATGTTTGACATGGTGTATGGGGAAAGACCGGGCATTCCCATGAAGCCGGATCCCACAGGACTAAAGCTTTTAATACAGGAGCTGCAGGCTGCCCCCAAAGAGGTTTTATATATGGGAGATACAGATACGGATATCAAAACAGGGCAGGGGGCCGGTGTCAACACAGTGGGGGTTGCCTGGGGATTTCGAAGCCGGGAGGTTTTGGAAGCCTGCCGGCCGGATTATCTGGTAAACAGCCCCGAGGAAATTATCTCTCTTCTTCAATCAAAGGAGCTTATACAGTGGAAGCAAAAATGATTCGGAGCAAATGCTGCAGGGCAGGATTGGTATTGTTTTCCCTGTGGGAAAAGCCGATGCTTCTGGGGGGAATGGGAGGATCCAGTGGAATTTTAGTTAAAATTCCACTGGCCAGTTCCTCTTGGATAAATTCCTTGGTAACACAAGCAATGCCGATGCCTGCCTTGGCCAACTCAATTAAAAGGTCCATATTGGTGGCTTCCACCAGCTGGTTTAAAAAAATCCCCTGTCCCTCCAGATAAGCATCAATATACTTTCTGGAAACATTCTCCTTGTTCAGCAGCATGATGTTTCCAGAGGCAAAGGGATTGCAGTCTTTGCCTGAGCGGATGGAGAGGTTTTCCATATACTGGGGGGCGGCGGCAAAGATATCATGGATTTTTTGCAGGGGCAAAAATACATGAGGATTTTTGGCTGCGGGTTCTGCTATTAGGGCCAGGTCAATTTGGTAATTTTGCAGCATATGAAGGGTTTCCTCTCCAGGCTGGGTGGAAATATGGATCATGGTATGGGGATAGATCCGGGCAAAACGGCGTAAATGGGGCAGAAGAATGTAGCGGCAAAGGGTGCTGCTGGTACCAATATGTATTTTTCCCATATGGTATTTCCGGATTTGGGAAAGCTTTTCTTCTCCCTGGGAAATGGACAAAAAGGCATTGCTGATGTACTCAAACAGCACCTCCCCCTCTGTGGTGAGCTTCACCCCTCTGGAATTTCTCAAAAATAATGTGGTGCCCAGATCCTTCTCCAAACGGGAGATTGCCTTGGAAATACCAGGCTGGCTGATAAACAGAGTTTTGGAGGCTCTGGAAATATTTCCTGCCTTGGCGACTTCGTAGAAAATACGGTATTGGGATAAATTTCCTTCCATGGTACTTCTAAGATTCCTTCCTAAAACCAGACATATGTGGGGACAGAGAGTTACTATAATCAAGAGTTATATTAAGCATATTTAATATATATTACTGATTATATCAGTTTCTATGCTACAATCAATCATGGATTTTTGCCCCCTTCTTCAAAACCGGAAGGGGGAAGTTGCAATATTGAAAAGAAAAGAGGAAATACTATGGGAATGACCATGACGCAAAAAATTCTTGCAGCCCATGCAGGTTTGGAAAGGGTAAAGGCCGGAGACCTCATTGAAGCCAATCTGGATCTGGTGCTGGGAAACGATATTACCTCTCCGGTTGCCATTCAGGAAATGGTAAAATTTGAG
>CALISX010000319.1 GCA_938041725.1 uncultured Lachnoanaerobaculum sp. | reverse complement strand
GCTATGTCAAGACGGAGCGCGCTGAAATCGAAAGCCGTACTGCAGACATTCCCGAAGAGGAAAAGCCTTCTGTTTACATTTGCGGTCTTGGCAACTGGGGAACGACAAACCATCTTATGACTGCACAGAGCTATATTCCCTTCCAGGTTGCAAATGTAAAGAATACCGTTGCCGATCTGGAAGCCCCCGGCATTCAGGAGATTGAAAAAGAAAAATTCGTTGCCCTGGGTGATGCTATGGACATCATCATTATAGATGCCGCTGCAGTGAAGAATATCAAGCCCCTTTATGCCGAAGATCCCGGGATGTTTGACACATGCAAAGCCTGGCAGAACGGAAAGGTATATTTGGAAATGGCATATAATGCCTACTATACAAACTATGAGATTGCGCTGATCAATACCTGGTTTATCGCAAAGACTGTTTACCCTGAACAGTTTAAGGACATTGATATTACAGAAAAAATGAATGAAGCAACGCAGATCTTCCTGGGACAGGAGCTTGCAAAACAAATTGAAACAGCACCTTCCAGCTTTGGCGGATATCAAAAAATAGATACCGCAGCATTCTTTCAGTAAAATATGATTAAGACAAGTGATGTAATTGAGTTCTTTGATCGACTTGCCCCGGAATGGGACGCAGAAATGATACGAAATGAAGAGGTGATTTCGACCATCCTTGACCATGCATGTGTATCCAGGGGGAAAACTGTTCTGGATGTGGCATGCGGCACAGGTGTATTGATTCAGGATTATCTGGACCGGAAAGTATCCAGGGTAACAGCTGTTGATATTTCTCCCCGGATGATGGAAATTGCAAGATCCAAATTTACTGATCCCAGAATACAATTTATTTGCGGGGATGTAGAGACAGCGGATTATGCGAAGCCCTTTGACTGTATCATGGTCTACAATGCCTTCCCTCATTTTCCAGATCAGGAGAGGCTGATAGCCCGCCTTGCTTCTCTTTTGAATGTTGATGGGCAATTGTCCATAGCACACGGCATGAGTCGGAAGAAGATAGACGAGCATCATCATAGTGCGGCAAAGTATGTATCAAACGGCCTTATGCCGGTAATAGAACTTCAAAA
>CALISX010000318.1 GCA_938041725.1 uncultured Lachnoanaerobaculum sp. | reverse complement strand
TGATTTATTATTCCGTTGCCGCCAAGACGATCTGGGCCTATGACGAAAATACCGATTCCAGCAGTGGAAGAAGAGCGGTGCATGGGGTGATTGAAAATATTTACTACAAGTCCACCTCCACCTTAACGCCCAGTTCGGTGGTGGTAGACGGCCAGGAATATTCTCTCACCTCCAGTGATATGCAGTTTGCCTTTTCTATTTATGGCAGCTTGAAGGTTAATGATGATGTTACCTTGGTTGTGGAGATGAATACCGACACGGAGGGAACCACCACTTACACGGTTATAGACTACGTTGTGGATTAACAGGGGAGAATATGAAAAAGAGATTTATTGTCATTCCGATTTTGGCAGTGGTGGCAGCCGGGGCCTTTCTCTATATCAAAGGACGTATGGCATCCAAGACAGCCAATATGGCTGCGGATGTTCCCACAGCCATGGCGACGGTGCAGGATATTTCTTCAGAGATTTCCTCCTCAGGCACCATTACCCCTAAGAATACCTATAATATTACATCCCTGGTGTCCGGGGATATTGTGGCGGCGGATTTTGAGGTGGGGGATATGGTGGAAAAGGATCAGGTGCTGTACCAGATTGATGTTTCCTCCATGGAATCGGAGTTAAACTCTGTGAACAATTCCCTGACCCGGGCAAACGCCAATTATTCCACCGCCACCCAGGATTACGCCAAGGCCTCAGCGGAGTTTGGGGGGAATCTCTATCGTTCTTCCCGAAGCGGCTATATTAAAGAGCTGCCCATTCAAGCGGGGGATAAAGTCTCTGGAGGAGGAAAGCTGGCTACCATCTATAATGACAAAACCATGCGGGTGCGTATTCCCTTTTTAAGCGCAGAGGCCGGGATGATTCCTGTGGGAACTGCAGGCACCTTGACACTGACAGAGAGCAGAGAGGAACTGCCGGGAAGGGTGGTGGCCGTGGGCAACATGGAGGAAACCCTGGACGGAGGAAGACTGGTTAAAAATGTCACCTTTGAAGTAGACAATCCCGGGGGACTGACCACCAAAATGAGCGCCACCGCTGCTGTGGGAGAGTTTTCTTCCAGCGGAGAGGGAACCTTTGAAGCGGCCACCAATGTGGAAATGCAGGCGGATCTCAAGGAGACCGTGGAGGTGGAGAAACTGCTGGTGAATGTGGGGGACTATGTGGCTGTGGGAACCCCGATTTTTAAAATGACATCAGATTCTGCTGCCAAGCTTTTAAAGTCCTATAAGGATGCGGTGGATACGGCCCAGGGGGAGGTGGACGCCGCCAAAAAAGGAGTGGACACCACCCGGAAAAATTATGAGGAGTATACTATTAAGGCTCCTATTTCCGGCAAGGTGATTTCCAAAAACTACAAGCAGGGAGATAAGGTGGGATCCGGAGGGGGCAACAACAATCAGGCCACCAATATGGCTGTGATTTATGATATGAGCAGCTATACCTTCAAAATGTCTGTGGATGAAAAGGACATCAGCAAGGTGCAGGAGGGACAGAAGGTGCGGATCAAATCCGACGCTTTTCCGGACAGCGATATGGGAGGCACGGTAACCAGTGTGAGTCTGGAAAGCACCACCCAGAACGGGGTATCCACCTATCCAGTAACGGTGACCTTGGATGAAAACTATTCCCTGCTTCCCGGCATGAATGTGGACGGTTATATTACCCTGGAATCTGCTTCCAATGCTTTAACCATTCCGGCAGCAGCCCTTATGCGGGGCAACAAGGTATATGTAAAGGATACCCAAGCCCAAGGAGCCGCCGGGGAGAGTCAGGGAGCAGCGGACGCCGCTGGAGCTGGTGGAGCCGGGACGGATAACGCTTTGATCCCCGCCGGATTTAAAGAGGTAACGGTGACCACCGGTGTCATCAATGCGGACTTTGTACAAATTACCTCGGGTCTGAAGGAGGGGGATGAGGTGTATTTGGATATAGACACGCAAACTTCTGAGAGCAGCGGAGCGGTCGAGGGCGCTGAATATCAGGGTGCAGGCGGCGGAGAAGCTGTTGCAGAGTAGCGGGGTAAGGATGGAAAAATTAATTGAAATGACGGATATCCGCAAAGAGTATAAGATGGGGGGCGAAACCATCTATGCCAATGACGGCGTCAGTATTACCATCAATAAAGGAGAGTTTGTGGCCATTGTGGGAAAGTCCGGCTCCGGAAAGTCCACCTTGATGAATATTATCGGGGCCCTGGATGTTCCCACCTCGGGAACCTACCTGTTGGGAGGCAAGGATGTGGGGAAAATGAGCGATAACCAGCTGGCAGACATCCGTAACAAAATGATCGGCTTTGTGTTCCAGCAGTATAATCTCCTTCCCAGAATGAGCATTTTGGAAAATGTGGAGCTGCCCCTTTTGTATGCCCATGTGTCCGGATCCGAGAGAAAAAGGCGGGCCATGGAGGCCCTGGCAAAAGTGGGACTGGAGGAAAAACATGCCAACCTTCCCAATCAGCTTTCAGGAGGACAGCAGCAAAGGGTGAGTATTGCCAGGGCTCTGGCAGCCAATCCCTCCTTGATTTTGGCAGATGAGCCCACCGGTGCCCTGGATTCCAAAACCAGCCGTCAGGTGCTGGATTTTTTTAAGAAGATCTACGAGGAGGGGAATACGGTGATTATGATTACCCATGACAACTCCATTGCCATGGAGGCCAAGCGGGTGATCCGCATCCATGACGGGAAGATCAATTTTGACGGGGGGAGTGAGGAATATGGGACAATCCTTTAAACTAGCCATTAAGAGCATTCTGGCCAATAAGATGCGCTCCTTCCTGACCATGCTGGGCATTATCATCGGTGTGGCTGCCGTGGTTATTCTGGTAAGCGTGATGAGCGGGTATTTAAACTATATGATCAACCAGTACATGGACATGGGTGTAAACCAGATCAATGTGAATGTGACCAATATGCCTACCCGTCATGCCTCCGTGGAGGAGATGTACGATTTCTTTGAGGAAAACCGGGATTTATTTGCCCAGATGTCTCCCACAGTATCTGTGGGAGGCACCTTAAAGGCGGGAAGTGAAAAGCTTTCCTCCACATCGGTAACCGGCGTCAGTGAGGATTATAAGATGCTGAAAAGCTATAAGCTGCAGGAGGGACGGTATTTGTCCTATTCCGATATCCTGTCCAGGCAAAAGGCGGCGGTCATCGGTTATTATGTGGCGGGCAAGCTCTATGGATCTCCCAAGGCTGCCATAGGCCAAACCTTGAAAATCAACGGAAGTGCCTTTACCGTAGTTGGGGTGGTGGAGCGTCAGGATAAACTGGCCCTTACCCCCAGGGGAAGCGATGATTTTTGCCATATTCCCTATTCCACGGCAGGGCAGCTGACCAGCACATCCATTCCGGAAACCTATGTATTTGCCACCGTGAACACCAGTGTCTCGGCCCGGGCAGTGGAGGTGCTGACGGAGTTTTTAACCGGAATTTATAAAAAGGCGGAAAACTTCTATATTATGAGTATGAGCCAGATGCTGGATTCCCTTAATGCCCAGGTGGCCATGATGAGCGCCATGGTGGGTGCCATTGCAGGTATTTCCCTCTTGGTGGCAGGTGTGGGGGTTATGAACATTATGCTGGTGTCTGTCACAGAAAGAACCAGAGAAATCGGCATTCGAAAGGCTCTGGGGGCCAGAAAAGGCGTGATTATGCAGCAGTTTGTTATTGAGGCCCTGGTAACCAGTGTGCTGGGGGGAATGATTGGAATTTTATTGGGGGGAGGTTTAAGTCCTGCCATTGGAAAGCTGTTGAATTTCAGTGCGCCTCCCAGTCCCACTGCGGTGATCATTTCCTTTTGTGTTTCTGTGGCCATCGGCTTGATCTTTGGTTACATGCCTGCTTCCCGGGCCGCCACCTTAAATCCCATTGACGCTTTGCGCAGTGAGTAGGTTTTGTACAGCTCCTTTCGCCTTACTTACAAATTCATGAATTCTCTTGTTTTGGAGAAAAATTATGCTAAACTCTGTTTAGCTTGCAGGCGGCTGTTGGCCTCCTGGTGTATGATTTTTCAAGAAAGACGAGGGTGATACCATGAAAAGAGTATTGGCAGCCTTGGTGGTTGCAGTGACACTGGTGGCAGGGGCCAGGGCGGTTTATGCGGATGACTATTCCATCAGCAATGCTTCCTGGGATATGGGAGACAGAGCAAAAGCCAACTGGGATGAGGCAGAGACCAAAACCAGATACAAGGTGCAGCTGTACAAGGGCAGCAAGAAGGTGGGTTCTGCCCAGACGGTGGGCAAGACCGAGTATGATTTTACCAAGCTGATTGCAGACAATGGAACCGGCAGCTACTATTTCACGGTATATTCCACAAAGGGAGGTGCGGATACCAAGATCGAATCTGATAAAGAGAGTGTGGATTCCGATATGATAAAGGTATTCAAGGGCAATTCCGGCACATCTTCCAAAAGCAGTTCCGGCAGCACCACCCAGTCCTCTTCCGGCTCCCAGACTTCTCCTTCCTCTAACTGGAAGGAACAGTATAAGGATAAAACCCAGGAGTGGATTCAGGTGGGAGAGCAGTGGTACTATAAACTGACACCGGATGAGTACGCCAAGGGCTGGCAGAAGATCAATGATGTTTGGTATCTTTTTGATAACAATGAGGTGATGCTTAGAGGCTGGCAGCAGGTGGATGGAAACTGGTATTATTTAAGCCCCAGCGGCGGCATGGCCAAGGGCTGGGAGTTTATCAGTGACAAGTGGTATTATCTGAACCAGAGCGGAGAGCTTTTGGTAAATACCATTGTAGACGGACGCTACCAGGTAGACAGCTTCGGTGTATGGAACAACCAATAAGACGCATTTAATTATGGCAGAAAGGGGGCTTCAAGGGAGGCCTCCTTTTTTGACGTGCAGACTTATATGTATGGTGATACCGGCCCCTGGCATGGGGGGTACTATATTGCTGCCTGGAGGGCCGTTCCCCTCATCTCCTCTGAGAGGGGAACTGTGAAACCTACCATTGCAAGCTGATTCCCACTGTGTTAAGATAAAAAATATAAAAAAACTGAGGGATAATTTCATGAAACGTAAGATTATTTTTTTCTTATCCATACTTTTTTTTGGTTTGCTGGTTTGGATGCAGAAGTATTTTATGGGTTTAACAGTGGCGCAGACAGGACATAGGTACCTGATGGTGATCTTTTACATTCTGGCAGGAGCCATGCTTTTTCTCATGCTGTTTATGGGGGGGTGGATGAGCTTTTTTAAGCCAGGACTGGTAAAGCTCTATCCTGTGGCAGTGCTTTCACTGGGGCTGATGTATATGTTTGTATTTCCCCCCATGTCCGCACCGGATGAGATTGCCCACTTTGTTTCCGCCTACAAAATTTCCAATTATATGCTGTTTCAAAAGGCCACCACCCAGGACGGCCATGTGATTATCCGCAGCGAGGATCTGTATTTGGAGGATGTGGAGGAAAGCTATCTTTTTGATACGGCGGAGACCAGAAGAGAAGGGGTTTTGGTGATCAAGGATACCAAGGGCATCGCCAAAGTTCTGGGATCCAAACTGGAGGAGGATACCTATCGGTCTGTATACGGACTGGAGGAGGCACCGGGCAGCAAGCGGAATTTTGTTGTGAACGGCGTATTTTATGAAAAATCCCAGACAGTGCATCCTCCGGTGAAAACCACCCCTGTGGTATATCTGCCCCAGGCCATCGGTATTTCCATAGGAAGAATTCTCTATCTAAATCCGGTGGAGCTGGCTTTTTTGGGACGGTTTTTGAATCTTTTGGCATTTACTCTTTTGGGTACCTTGGGTATTTATTTGATGCCCCGGGGAAAGATTTTCTTTTTCCTGGCCAGTCTGCTGCCCACTACCCTGGAGCTGGTTTCTTCCCTTTCCTATGATGCCATGGTAATGGGAGGGATGCTTCTTTTTACCGGATATGTATTCCATTTAAAGGAGGTCAAGGAAAGGGTGGGATGGAAGCAGATCGGCCTGGTGGCTTTGATGACAGCCTGCTTTTTTCCCTGTAAAGTCATTTATTCCCCTTTGCTGGGACTGTTGTTTTTAATCCCCATTCGGAAATACAGCTTGAAAAAGTCCTATTCCGAAAGGGTGCAGCTTCCCAATTTTGCCTTTTGGATGCTGTGTTTTTTTATTGTGTTGATTGCCTGGCTGGGGACTACCACATTGGTAAACCTCCCGGCTTTGACCCATTATTCCACCAGCCAGCCCAATACCGTAGCCTGGGCCAATCAGGAAAGCTATCATCTTTCGGATCTTTTCCATCATAAGATGAGGGCCGTCAGCCTGTTTTACAATACCTTTCTTACCCAGGGGGAAACCTACCATCAGACTTTGGCCGGAGGGTATCTGGGAACGTCTGATCCAGTGGTGGGGGTTCCCTATCCTGTGATGGCTGCACTGACTTTGGGACTTTTGCTGGCCACCTTTTCTGTGGCGGAAAAAAAGCAGGAGGATGAGGACTTTATTGAGGCGGATATTTTTAGAATTCCAAATTTAAAGATGAGAGAAAGGGTATATCTTTTTATTCTTTGTGCCTTGGTGTTGTTTTTGGCCATGCTTACCATGCTGGTGGCCTGGACTCCTGTTACCAGGGACTATATTGAAGGGGTGAGCGGAAGATATTTTCTGCCTGTTCTGCCCTTGTTTTTGCTGGCCCTCCAGAGCAGCCGCTTCCAGTCCAAAACCGATCTCACAGGGGTTTTGCTGTATGGATTTTTATACTTAAACTGCTTTTCCCTGTTGAAAATTTTTACTACGATTTGTATGCGGCTTTAGTGTTTAGATAAGGAGAAATGATGGAACAAGAAACAAAATGTATTCAGGCGGGATATGTGCCAAAAAACGGGGAGCCCAGAATGCTCCCCATTATCCAAAGCACTACCTTTAAATATGACAGCAGTGAGGACATGGGGCGTCTTTTTGATCTGGAAAAAAGCGGTTATTTTTATTCCAGGCTGCAAAATCCCACCCATGACCATGTGGCGGCTAAAATAGCTGCCTTGGAGGGAGGAACAGCGGCGCTTCTTACCGCCTCCGGCCAGGCAGCCAATTTTTTTGCTGTATTTAATCTGGCAGGAGCCGGGGACCATGTGGTGGTTTCCTCCGCCATTTATGGAGGAACTTACAATCTTTTCCATGTGACCATGGGCAGAATGGGGATTGATTTTACCTTTGTGAACCCGGAATGCAGCGATGAGGAGCTGAACCAAGCCTTTCAGGAAAATACCAAGGCGGTTTTTGCAGAGACTCTGGCAAATCCTGCCTTGATTGTGCTGGACATAGAGCGTTTTGCCAAGGCAGCCCATGACCATGGGGTGCCTTTGATTGTGGACAATACCTTTGCCACCCCCATCCACTGCCAGCCCCTTCAATGGGGGGCGGACATTGTGACCCATTCCACCACCAAATATATGGATGGACATGATGCCACTGTGGGAGGCGCCATTGTAGATGGAGGAGGGTTTGACTGGATGGCCCACCAGGAGAAGTTTCCAGGGCTGACCACGCCGGATCCTTCCTACCATGGGATTGTATATGCCCAGGCCTTTGGTCTGGAGGGAGCCTATATTACCAAGGCGGTAGTACAGCTGATGCGGGATCTGGGTGCGATTCCTGCCCCCATCAGCTCCTATATACTGAACTTAGGTCTGGAATCTTTGGCTTTACGGATGTCCAGACATTGCGAAAATGCCCAGGCCGTGGCAGAGTTTTTAGAGGGGCATGAAAAAATAGCCTGGGTCAATTACCCGGGGCTTAAAAGCAGTCCCTACTACGAACGGGCCCAAAAATATATGCCAAAGGGCAGCTGCGGAGTGATTTCCTTTGGCATCAAGGGAGGTATGGAGAGGGCGGAGAAATTTATGTCCCATTTAAAAATTGCTATGATTGCCACCCATGTGGCAGACACTCGTTCCTGTATTCTGCATCCTGCCTCCTCCACCCACAGACAGCTAAGGGAAGAGGAAATGCGTGCAGGGGGCATCAGCCCGGACCTGGTGCGTTTGTCTGTGGGGATTGAAAGCATCCGGGATATTTTGGAGGATCTTACACAGGCTTTGGATCAGGTTTAGAGAGGAACGTTACAATTTTGTAAAGAAATTGTTGCTAACGCAAAGGGGAAATATGGGATATAATGAAGACATCTTTTGTGAGATGAAGATAGAAAAGCAGTTGATTGTAAAGGAGAGTTCATGAAGAAATTAACCAAGGCTTTGGGGATTGTATCCCTGGGGGCCCTGCTGACATTTGCCCTGCCGGGTGCGGCCCGGGCCACGGCACAGGTGCCGGCCCTCCAGGCTACTTCTGCCGTTACATCGGTTTTGGTAAAATCCGATAAGTCCAATATCGAAATCAAGATAAGCAATGGAGGGGATCTTACTGGAACAGACGGCAGTTTTTATTTGTTTGAGTTAAAGCCCCAGGAAGGTGAAATCGGTTCCCGCACGGATTATTTGCAAAAGCTTTCTGCCGGTGACAATACCATATCCCTGCCTCTAAACAGGGGATCCCAGGAGGACAGACTTTACAACAGCTATGCGGTGGCTGTTTTTGACGGAAGCAGGTATGTGCAGATCAGCGAGCCCCATTACATTACCAATCCCGAGGCGGTGGCCAAGGTTACCAGCGCCTACAAGACCCAAAGCTCCAAAAAGGGTCTCCAGATTGAATTGAAAATGCTGACGGATGCCTTTGATCTGGGGGTAAAGCATGTGTCCACCAATATCGCCTTCAACCAGATTCTGGGAAGCGGTATTGATTATACCTATGATGGCAAAACCTATCATTTTAATAAGGGTCTGATTGAAAGTTATGATAAAACCATCAGCGCCCTCTCCGGCAAGGATATGACGGTAACTGCCATTATCTTAAATGGATACAATGAGGCCCATCCTGAGCTGATGCCTGCCGGTGCGGTAAGGAGAGACAATATCTTCTATTACATGTTCAACACCTCCTCCAGGGAGGGTGTGGAAACCACCAAGGCCATTGCTGCTTTTTTGGCAGAACGCTATAATGGAAGCAATCCCTCCTATGGCAAGGTTTCCAACTGGATCATTGGCAATGAGATCAACAACCAGCAGTGGAACTACCTGGGAGACCGGGATGTGCGCAGCTATACCAGGGAGTATGAGAAGGCTTTTCGGATCTTCTATACTGCCATTAAGTCCTCCAGCTCCAATGACCGGGTATTTTATTCCCTGGACTATAACTGGATGAATGAAATCAACAACAAGAACAAATACGGCGGCAGGCAGGTGGTGGATAATTTTAATGATCTGGTAAGCCGCCATGGAAATATTGACTGGGGTCTGGCCTACCATCCCTATCCTGCTCCCATGACAGAGCCGGAATTCTGGGATGACAACCAAACCGGATGGTTCCGGGATGATTTTGGCTCCCCCATCATCAATTTCTATAATTTAAACAAGCTGACGGATTATTTCACCCAGGATGGGCTGAAGATGGATGGCCGGGTGCGGCATATTATGCTGACTGAGGAGGGCTTTACCGCCACCAGTCCCAGCCGGGGAGATGTGGCAGAGATTCAGGCTGCAGCCTATGCCTATTCCTATTACCTGGTGGATTCCAATCCCCATATTGATGCCTATATTTTAAGCCGTCAGGTGGATGCTCCTCTGGAGGTTCGGTCCGGGCTGTCCTTTGGACTGTGGACCTGCAACATGAATGTGGGAGATGATATCCAGGCGGTGTCAAGGAGAAAGCTTTGGACAGTATTCAGATATATTGATAAGTCCAAGTACACACTTGATAATACTGATTTTGCAAAAAATATACTTGGTATAAGTAAGTGGCAGGAAAAGGTGCCGAATTTTAAATGGGCAGCACAAGAGAATAGAAGATAGAAAAAGATCTATGGATGGCAGGCAGCTGTCCATAGATTTTTTTATTGTATTTAATGCAGTGACGATGAAATGAAATTATAGCCTCGCAGTAAAATCAGTATCGTAAAATAAAAGTAATACCTGAACTGTAATACACTTAAAGTTTTACACAGTTAATAAAAAATATCTACCCGTGCAATAAGAAGAAATTCGTGGTATAATGAGAAACATTATGATGTGACGTAAGACAAATTTAATTAAAGCCTTATGTGGGGCTTTTGTATGAGTAATAACAGAATATCTGACGGCACGATATAGAATATAGGCAATGGAGTAGAGATGAAACACACATTTGTAATCTGTGCATATAAGGAGTCACCTTTTTTGGAGGATTGTATAAGATCGCTAAAAAGACAGAACATAAAATCCCATATTAAAATTGCGACTTCCACAGTAAATGAATATATCAGTGATATGGGAAAAAAATATAATATAGAGGTTTTAGAGAATAACTTAAAAACAGATGGAGATATATCAAATATCGGCAGAGATTGGCAATTCGCTTATAATATTGCAAAAACGGATTTGGTAACAATTACACACCAGGATGATTATTATTTAAAAGACTATGTAAGCAATTTGTTAAAATACAAAGAGAAGTATCCTGATATGATGCTTTTTACAACCTCGTCATTGACATTAAAAAATAAAAGATTAATGCCTTTTGGAAAGGTTGCAATAATAAAAAAGATTCTAAGATTGCCACTTAGATGCAATTATCTAAATCACCTGAAATTTATAAAAAAACTGGCGATTACATTTGGAAATCCTATAATAGCACCAAGCTGTACATATGATAAAAGGCTGTGTCCTAAGGATCTGTTTATGTCAAAGTTCAAATTTGTCCTTGACTGGGAATGCCTTTTAAGACTTTCCGGGTTAGACGGGAGATTTGTTTTGATGGAAAAACCGGGTATTGTATATCGCATACATGACGGGGCGACTACTAAAAAAAGCATAGCGGATAATACCAGGCAGACAGAGGAAAGTATCATGTTTGACAGGCTGCTGCCGGGAGTTCTTGGCAAAGCTTATAAGGAATTATATAAAAATTCTTACAATGCATATGATTAAGGGGGAGTATGATAATAAAAAAGATAAAAATAGAAGATAAATATGAATATCTGAAAGATATACTTTTTTC
>CALISX010000317.1 GCA_938041725.1 uncultured Lachnoanaerobaculum sp. | reverse complement strand
CTCTGAACAGAAAACTGGATGCCCTTAAAGCGGAACTCCTTTCCGGAAAGCGCGTACCGGAGCATGAGAAAGACTACCGGAAGTACTTCGAGGTCAAAGAGACACCCAAAGGAGGAATCTCTCTTTCCTACAATCATCGAAAAAGCTTTCTGGAACATCAAGAAGCGTCTAAACCTGCGCAGAACATTAACTTCTTCCGAAAGTTCACTGGAAGGCAAGCTTTTTGTTGAATTTGTGGCACTGATTTACCTTTCCTACATCAAGAAAAAGATGGAGGAAGCAGGATTATTTTCAAGGTACACAATGCAGGAACTTCTTGATGAACTCGATATCATCGAATGCTTCCAGGAACTCGGAAAGGCACCAATTCAGGGCGAAGTTCTAAAGAAGCAGGAACAAATATATTGCGATCTCGGCGTGGAGCCGCTGCTGGCAACACCGGAGATGAAGTAACTGTCAATCTACATAGTTATGTGTTGTGGGAATCCAGGGTATAACCATCACCAAACGCAGTTTTAAGCTGAAGCACCGGCTCCCCATCTTTCTCGCCGAATCTCTTAAGTGCCTGGATCAGCACTCCCTTCATACCTTCTGTAACATATATACGGGCCAAGAATTCAACAGGGTCTCTGTATTCAAAAGCACCTTCCCCCTTGCAACCTAAGAAAGAGCGGCAGTAAATTCAGCATTAAAATATCTTCCCTGAGCTGCATCCAGATGAGGCTCAATACTTCCGTACCTTGTAGATCAAAATCCGAACAAAAATGTAAGTCTAAAAATCAAGAGGAACTATAGATTAATGAAACGATGTACTAGCCTGTTCTCTTAATTTTTTCTCAATTTTTTCATCATCCGCCAATTTTGTATCATCCAAAGTACAGGATTCCCCCTCCAGTAAACAATATGCAGGCAGTGCAGACCACACACATGAGCACTGGCATTTTGTGAAGAAACATCATCAGTACCAGCAGTACCACATAAACCAGATTGTACAGCACACTCACCGGCTTGGTACCAAAACGAGTGTCTAATAACCCCCAGCAAAAGCTTCCCATCAGTCCGATGACGGTACAAGAGGACAGGATCATCACCGGACCCACAGGAGAATCAAAATGTCCTGTAGACAACAGCCTTAGAACCAACTGGCTGATCACAGCGGAGGTGGTGGCCCAGGGAATGCCATATCCCAGCACAATCTTCCAAACGGTACGGTTTGTCAGGAGATTCTTCATAGAAAAATCAGACACATAATATTTTGATAGATCCTCGCTTTCCTTCTTCATATCCTGTTTAGCAAGATTATCCGGCATCACGCCCTTTTGCTCCGGCCGATTGGTCAAGGTAGCAGCCAGGAAAGCCAGCAAAGCCAAGGTTATGCAAAAGCCGCCCCATCCCATAACAGGCAATCACTGCCACGATTTTGGTTCCAAAGCGCATCACAAGGCTGGTAAATATAACGCCCGCCAGGCAACAAATAATACCTATAGGTGTAAGAACCACTGTCAACATATCTGCTGTAATACTCTGGCCGGAGGTTTGACTCAAATACCCTGCCAGACTGGTGCCATAGCCATTGATGCCATCCCCTGCTATATCTTCCACCCAATGGCCTGGCGTCTGGAGTCCACGAACCTTCGATAAATCCCCTCCCTTGCCATCAGCTCCTGATGGGTGCCATGCTGTACAATCCGCCCTTTGTCGATCACAAAGATCTGATGGGCGTTTCTTACGGTTTTTAAACGGTGCGCAATCATCAAAATGGTTTTTTCCTTCGTAAGGGCCTCCACCGCTTCCATCAACTCCTTTTCGTTTTCCGGATCCACGTTGGCGGTGGCCTCATCCAGAATAATGATCGGCGCATCCTTCATAATCGCTCTGGCAATGGAGATCCGCTGCCGTTCTCCCCCGGAAAGAGAGGCACCGCTTTCCCCAATCACCGTATCATACCCCTGGGGTAAAGCTGTAATAAAATCATGACAGCAAGCCTTTTTTGCTGCAGCCATCACCTCTTCCATACCAGCCTGCGGCCTTCCAAAACGGATATTGTTGGCAATGGTATCATGGAAAAGATAAACATTTTGGAATACAAAGCTGAAATTTTCCATGAGAGACTCCATGGAATATTCCTTCACATCCCTTCCGTCCAGAGTTACCCTTCCCTTTTGCACATCCCAGAACCGGGCAATTAAATGGCATAGGGTGGTTTTACCTCCCCCGGAGGGACCTACAAAGGCGGCTGTGGTTCTTTCCCGAATCGAAAGGCTTACATCATCTATAATTTTCTTTGTACCATAGGCAAAATCAATATGCTCTGTCTGCATGTCCAAAGTAGAGGGTACGATATTTTCCCCCTCTATATCCATGGGGGGCAAAGCAAGAATATCCTGTCCCCTTTTTACACAAAGATCCACCACATGCAGCAAAGAGGAATAGGAGCCCATGGATTCCAGACCGGTAAACACATGAAAGGACATAATCATCATAAGTACGGTGGTAAGGATATCCATACTTCCATGGATATGGAAGTAAATAGAGGCCAGCAAAATTCCCACCCCCGTGAGCTTTAAAACAATGCTTTGCACCGGAGCCAAAGTATTTACTGCATTCTCCAGCTCTATATTTTTCCTGGCCACAGAAAGAATGGTATCATTTAACTTCTCTCTGGATTTTCCCGTTAAATGATAGGCTTTTACCTCAGCAATTCCCTGAATATATTCCAGTACCCCTGCCACCAGCCTGCCGTCTGCCTCCAGCTTTTCTTCAGAAACCCCCTCGCTGTCCTTTCGCATTTGATGATTGACCAAAGCAAATATACCCATGCCAGCCAGGCAAATGAGTCCGATGCGCCAGTCAAAATACAAAATACAAAGTACAATTAAGGTCGTATTTAAAATACCCTGGGTAGTAAGCAAAACCACCCGGGTGGCTATGTCTCCCAGCTGTTCCATAATATTCGTGGTAACATTGGTGATTTCCCCCAGGCTGTTGTCATTAAAATATCCCATAGGCAAAAACCGCAGATGCCTGGCAATCTCAATCCGCTTATTGGCACATTCCTGATAGCCTGCTTCACATTGCAGCATGGTGGATATGGCCCTTACAAAACATTCCACCCCAAGGGAAATCACCAGAATCAGAAATCCTGTCAGAATGTCCCTCATGTTTCCCTCCCCCTGGGTTAAAAAGCCTCGAAGGGTCAGACCAATGGCAGGAAACTTCATGGCCTCGCAAAAGGCGATCACCACTCCCCAAACCAACGACTGGTAAAATTTATTTCGGTTTTGCCTGGTACAAAAGGCAAAGAAATTTCGTAAGGTGCTAATCATGCCATTCCTCCTTCCTGGTCCCTGTCCTTGGTGGAAATATGAGCCTCCCACATCTGGCGGTATAGGGAACATGTCTTTAGAAGCTCTCCATGGGTTCCCCTTCCTGCAATATTCCCCTTGTCCACCACCACAATCTGATCGGAATCTATGATGGTGGACAGTCTGTGGGCAATGACAATCAGGGTTTTTCCCTTCGCCAGTTTAGAAACAGACCGCTGTATCACGGCTTCGTTTTCCGGATCCGTATAGGCAGTGGCCTCATCCAGAATTAAAATGGGGGCATCCTTCATCATGGCTCTGGCAATGGAGATCCGCTGCCTTTCCCCCCCGGATAAATGGGCGCCGCTGCCTCCCACCACTG
>CALISX010000316.1 GCA_938041725.1 uncultured Lachnoanaerobaculum sp. | reverse complement strand
GGATGCAGGGCATACTAATTATGATATGGCTGGGGAGCGGACTCTTTCTGATCCAACTGGGAATTCAGAAGGAAAAGAATAGGATGGAGCTTTCTGATGAACATTGAAAATGAGATACTAAAAAAGAACATATATTTCCTTTAATCGTAGGGTTCCTGCATCTGATAAACTTCGCATGGATGGCATTGCGGATGAAACCCTGAAAATCGCAGAGGGGAAAGTGATTCTACGGGAGGCTGATAAAGTTGAATAGAGAAATAAAATTCATATTGCTTTTTGTGCCTTTTCTTTTATTTGCTTTAGCATTGGGCGTGGTGACGAAGAGATCCTGGATTGATAATTTAGATGCCAATGCCCAGATTCAGGCAGGTGACACAAGGTATTTGAATCTTTCAGATGATGAAGAATATGAAAGGGGCTATTTAACCCCGGATGCAGCTGATGAAGACAGCCTGAAGGAGGTTTCGGAGTATATTTTAAAGGTAGAGCTGAATGGCAAAAGAATAAATTTCTGCCAGTCTATTCTATCCCAGGTAAAGGTTTTACAGGTCTATAAGGATAAAGATGATATTCTTCCGGGAGATGAGGTCATTGTTTATGAACCCTGCAGCTTTCGTTATGACATGTTGTATTATTCTTTAGGGGGATACAATATAATGCAGGAGGGAAAACAGTATCTTTTGTTTCTCCGGTATGTGGGAAAGTCCCATCTGAACCCCGGGCAAAAGGGATTGGTACCTGTAAATGCCAAATTTTCAAAATTTGAAGTCAGTGAGACGGAGAAGGGCACCTTATTGGATATGCAAAAAGTAAGGGCTGAAACATTAAGCTATACAGATATTGAAAACTGGGAAATCCTGACAGATAAACCCGATATACTGGAACATTATTTTGCTCTAAAGGGGAAGCTTCTTCAGAGCTATCCCTAAGCTTTCGATTGTCATGCTTTGGTTACAGCTTGTCCTGCATTCCTTCTGTATTCGAAATACCTTGGACAAGGGGGGCTGCTGCACTCATTCAGTGTGCAGCAGCCCCCATAAGGTTCCCTTTACTGCCAGTTGAATCCAATCCATTCTGTTTCCTCCCTTCGATCCAAGGGAAAAGAGCGGCCAAAAGCCGCCCTCTTCGATTATTTATAATACTGGGTATATAAGCTGTTCCAATGCTCCAGCACTTCATTCTTGTGGTCAATCAGCCACTGCACATCTCTGTCCACCCATTTCACATCCTCATCCTTTGGGATATATTTGTAGTCAACCTTTGCGTTTTTGTTGGTCAGACGGATGGTGCCCAATGCATTCCCCCTCTCTGTCTGGCTCTCAGCAGACATCAGGAAATCCACCATGGCCCTGGCCGCTGCCCCATGGGGGGCTCCCTTTACCACAGCACAGCCAAAGGCAAAATTGGAGCTTCCAGAAGCCGGATACACCAGCTTCACATTGGTTGCGCCGCTCTTTAAAAGGGTAGATGCACCATCTTCATAGGTCAGTCCCACCACATACTCTCCGTCTGCCACATTCTTAAAGCAGGCAGAGGAGCTTCCCTGAATCACCATTTTATTTTTCATCAGACCCTCAATCATATTCCAGGCCTCATCGCTGTCATTTCCATAAACCGCCATAATGTTGGAAAGATTGTTCCAGGCAGCAGAGGATTCATTGGGATCGGAAAATACAATTTTCCCCTCCAGCTTAGGATCTAAAAGATCGCTGTAATCCTTGATCTCCATGCCCAGCTCCTTTTCCAGATCTGTATTGACACAAAATACCACAGAGGAAAGATGGTCATAATTGTAAAATCCATTATTGGTCTTATACTCATCCGGTAGTTCATCCTCATGAATAGATGTATAGGCTTCAAAAATGTCCCTGTATTTGTCTCCGTCCGCCTGATTGAGCCCTCCAAGCATCACATCTCCCTGGGGATTGGCCGCCTCGGCCTGGAGCCTGGCAAATAACTCTCCGGCGGATCCATTCACCACCTCCACATCAATGTCCGGATACAGGGCATGGAAGCCTTCCAAAACCGTATCCACATCATCATCTGTCATGGAGCAGTACAGGGTCAGGGAATCTCCCAGATCTTCATCTGCCTGTTCCCGCTTCTGGCCCTCCTGGGCGGACTGCTGCGTATCCTGCTGGTTCTGGGTGGACTGGGACTGAGAACAGGCTGCAAGGCCCAGCGCCATAACACCCAGTCCGAAAAGCTTCAATAGATTCTTTTTCATAAAATTCTCCTTTTATTTTTGACGGCAGACTGCCGACAGTATACTGACTTATACCTTTACATCCTCGGATTTGCTTACCACCAGATAAATAATCAAAGAAATGGTTGTAAGCACTGTAAGCACCGCTGAAAATGCCGCTGCAATTCCATAATTTCCCCTGGAAATGGCCACATAGGCAGACATGGTCAGGGTAATGGTTTTGTTATTGTACAAAATAATGGCACTGGAAAGCTCTGTAACAATCGCCACCCAGCTTAAGATAGCGCCGGACAAAATACCATTGGCCATCATGGGCACTGTAATTTTTCCAAAAGTTTTTACCTTGGAGGATCCCAGACTAATGGCTGCCTCCTCAATGGAATGGGGAATCTGTATCAATGTGGCAGTGGCAGAACGGATGGTATAGGGCATCCTTCGTATTACCAAAGAGATAATCATGATCCATATTCCCCCCACCAAAACAATGGGAGGCTTGGAAAAGGCCACCGCCAGGGCAATGCCGATCACGGATCCGGGAATAATATAGGGCAGCATGGATACGGTATCAATCACATTGTTGGCCAGGCTGCTTCTTCTCACCACCAGATAGGCAATCACAATGGAAATGAGAATAATAATGGCCAGGGAAATCATACTCAGTAAAAAGGTATTTTGAATGGATCTGGCCAGCAGCTTCTTTGCCGCCTGCTGGTAATTGCCCAGGGAAAAGCCCGGTTTAAAGACAGACCGGTCGCAATTCCTAAAGGACAGGTAGATAATATAAATATTCGGTAAAATCGCAATTCCCGCCAGTCCATAGGTGTACAAATACATGAGAATCCCCCCCAATCCCTTGGGATCCTTTTTCTCCACCGGATGCAGGGCATTGATGGCAAAATTAAAGCGGTTTGACAGCAGCTTCTGGACCAAAAAGACCACTGCTGTCACCAGAATCGCCACGACGCTGATGGTGGCTGCAAAGGCATGGTTGGTTCCGTTTTCTCCCACATACTGCTTGTAAATTTCCACAGGGAAGGTACGGTATCCCTCACCGATAATCAAGGGGGTGCCAAAGTCTGCAAAGGCCCGCATAAAGACCAGCAAAGCGGCAGCCAAAATGGTGGGCATGCAAAGGCTGAGTATGATCTTGAAAAACCGGTTCAGCCCCTTGCATCCTAAGCTGGTGGAGGCTTCAATCAAGGAATTGTCAATGTTTTTAAACGCCCCGTTCATATAAATGAATACCAGGGGATACAATTTTAAAGCCTGAACAAATAAAATGCCGTTAAAGCCGTAAATACTGCCGATATGGATTCCCATTTTCCCCAGGGCCTGGGTGATGACCCCGGACCGCCCCAGCAGCATAATCCAGGCATAGGCTCCGATAAAGGGAGCAGACATGCAGCAGAGAATGCTGACCACAAAGAGAAATTTTGCGCCCTTTAACCGGTAAAAGGAATAAAAATAGGCAAAGGGAATCCCCAGCACCAATGTGCTTATGGTAATGGCAATGGTTACAGCAAAGCTGTTAAAAATGGTGCTGCTGTAATAGGCATTGGTGAAGAATTTTTTAAACTGCTCCAGGGTAAAATGTCCATCCTCTCCCATCACCGACTGCTGCAGCACCCCAAATAAAGGATATACCAGAAAAACCGCAAATATCACCAGCAGGCTAAGGGTGGCTATGGTCCATACATCTGCTTTTCTTTTCATACTGCCCCCTTATGCTCCATATCATTGCTGACACCGGTAAGAATATTTGTATTTCCATCACTGGTAAATACATTCACCTTTTGGGTATTGATGTTGAGAGAGATTTCTTCTCCCACCTTTAAAATACTGGTGAGGGTGGATTCCTGGATAATTTCCACACTGCCTCCCTTTTCCAGCTCCACGGTATAATGGGTGTTGAGCCCCAGGAAAATGCTTTCTGTGATCTTAGCCCGAACCACTCCCTCCTCTTTACCGCATAAAAGCAGCTCCTCCGGACGAACGCTGATTTTCACAGACTGGTTCTTACGATAGGGCTCCTTGACATTGTCCAAAAGCACTTTTCCTCCGTTTTCCAAAACCAGCCAGGTCTTTCCCTCTTCCATCTCCAATGTTCCATCCAAAATATTAGAGCGTCCGATAAAGGTGCTGACAAAGAGATTGGCGGGCCTTTGGTAAATGCTTTGGGGCGTGCCGATCTGCTGCAAAACACCTCCATTCATGACTCCGATGCGGTCGGAGATTGCCATGGCCTCTTCCTGATCATGGGTCACATATACTGTGGTAATGCCGATCTGGTTCTGGGTGCGGCGAATGGCACTGCGCATCTCCACCCGAAGCTTGGCATCCAGATTGGACAAGGGCTCATCCATCAAAAGCACATCCGGCTCTATCACCAGGGCTCTGGCCAGGGCCACCCGCTGCTGCTGGCCGCCGGACATCCGATCCGGCCTGCGCTCCGCCAGGGCTTCAATCTGCATCAATTTCAGAAATTTATCCGTTCTCACCCTGCGCTCCTCTGCAGGCACCTTCTGGTTTTTCAAGCCGAATTCCACATTCTGCCTTACTGTATAATGAGGAAAAATTGCATAATTTTGAAATACCATGCCAATATTTCTCTTGGCAGGGTCCAGGTCATTGATTCTTTTTTTATTAAAGAAAAAATCTCCTCCTTCAATGCTGTTAAACCCTGCAATCATCCGCAGCAATGTGGTTTTCCCGCAGCCTGAGGGACCCAGAAGGGTAAAAAACTCTCCCTCTTTGATGGTAAGACTGAGTTTGGGAATAATCGTATTACTTCCATACTTTTTCACAGCGTCTTTAATAGAAATAGCTACACTCACAATTCCATCCTCCTGATATAGTTGGGGGTGCCGGCCCCCGGCGTAGGGGTTGCCGAATTCACTGTGTGTAGAATATCCTGTGTATATTTCATGGCATTTTCTAAAATGTTTCATAATTGTAACATTTTATTCGTGACTCATTTCCTCAATCTCCCGGTTCCAGCAGAATCTCCCTGGTAAAATAGTCCAGTATTTCCTCTCTGCTGCCCGCCGCCAGCCAGGGGCTGAAGCTTTGATTATAATCCGGAATTCTTTCCTCTGTATTTTCTGGATCCCTTTGGCTCCTCTCTTTGTTTTTTTCCACCGGTGTTACATTTCCCAATCCCTCCAATATTTCCAAAGCCTCATCACTGAGGCAAAAATCAATAAAGGCCCTGGCCTGGGGACGTATTTCCTCGGACTGCACCAGGGAAACCGGAACCAAAGTCCATCCGGCTTTTTCATACACCTGGCTTTCTATGGGGTATCCAAAGGAGCCTACCAGACTTTGATCGGATAAAAAATCAATGCAAATCAAATATTCCCCCAGTCCTGTCTTTTCTGCAGCACTAAATCCGCTGTCTGTATACTGGCCTACCTGTTTGTTTAAATTTCGAATATACTCCCATCCTGCTTCCTGTCCCAGCGCCTCCAGTATGGAAGCAAACAAAATATATCCCGTGCC
This sequence comes from uncultured Lachnoanaerobaculum sp., assembly GCA_938041725.1. Lineage (GTDB taxonomy): Bacteria > Bacillota > Clostridia > Lachnospirales > Lachnospiraceae > Lachnoanaerobaculum. The sequence continues at coordinate 927 of CALISX010000316.1, read as the reverse complement.
GGAAACAGAGGGATTGGGTATGACGATTTCTCCTTTGAAGGCAGGATGGAGCAGATCCTCTAAGCGATCCGGATAAGGAATCTCCTTTCCCGCAAATTCCCTCTCCCATCTTTCCCGATTGACGCCAATAGACAGCACCTCCAGATACTGGGGCTTCCAAACATGGTCCGGGTCCCGGTAAGGGGAAGCAATCCTGTCCTCTCCCAGGGCTTCATAGGGCGCCAGTATCCCCTGTTTTTTCAAGGTCTCATGGGCATCCACGGTTCCCCCAATCCACACATCATATTTTGGAGCGGATTTCCCCTCCAAAAGCCCTTTTTTTGCTTCCCCTGTGGACATTCGCACATAGTTTATCCGGCATCCGCTTTTCTTCTCAAATTCCTGGGCCAGGGCCTTGATCATATCTTCATGATAGGAGCCAAGCAAAGTAATTGCCCCCTCCCCGGGGCTCCCGAAAGCTTCCTCCTCTTCCCCATACTGGTTCTCCATCTCCCCTGTATTCTCAAATCCCTGATTCAAAAATATCTTCTGCAGACTCTCCCCATCCGCCATGCATTGCAGGATGCTTCCCGACTGGCTCCCATAGGAATCAAAGACCATACACAGGCCGTTTTCATAGTGGACGATATAAACCTCCGGGCTTTTGCTGTTTTCATCCACATACAGTTCAATCCCCCAAATAACCCTGCCTTTTTGCAGCACGTTTTTCCAGCCCTGGACTGTTTTCTCCAAGGGCTTTGCGGAAAGCAGGATTTTGCGCAGTGCATTCTTTTGATCCATGGCCAGGGTTCTTTCCTCCCCTTCTGTCCCCGCCCCGGCCAGCTTCCGCATTCTAACCTTGCTTTGAGCTTTTACAATATTGGAAAGATTATGGGTCGTATACAACCGGTTTTTAAACAGGGACAAATAGGCTGCCAGCTGGCCTCC
>CALISX010000315.1 GCA_938041725.1 uncultured Lachnoanaerobaculum sp. | reverse complement strand
TTGCCTGGATGAGTATGACCGGGGAGGAAAACCCCTTCTATGAATACTTTGATGAGATTTTAGATATTTGCCGCCAATATGACATGACCATCAGCTTGGGAGACGCCTGCCGTCCCGGCTGTCTTGCAGATGCCACAGATGGCTGTCAAATCGAAGAATTGATCCTGCTGGGAGAATTAACCAAAAGAGCCTGGGAAAGGGATGTACAGGTCATTGTGGAGGGACCGGGACATGTTCCTATAGATCAAATTGCTGCCAATATGAAGATCCAGCAAACCCTTTGCCATGGAGCCCCTTTTTATGTGCTGGGACCTTTGGTGACAGATATTGCACCAGGATATGATCATATCACGGCAGCCATTGGAGGTGCCATCGCCGCCTGGCAGGGAGCCGCCTTTTTATGCTATGTTACCCCGGCGGAGCACCTGGCGCTTCCCAATGTGGAGGATGTGCACCAGGGCATCATTGCCAGTAAAATTGCAGCCCATGCAGCGGATATTGCCAAAGGAATTCCTGGGGCTAGAAAACGGGATGATGCCATGGCTCTTGCCAGAAAAAGCTTGGATTGGGATGCCCAGTGGCAGGCGGCTTTGGATCCGGACAGGGCAAAGGCCATCCGGGACAGCCGTCTGCCGGAGGAGGACCATGGGGAAACCTGCAGTATGTGCGGGAAGTTTTGTGCCGTGCGCAGCATTAACAAAGCCCTGGCCGGAGAAGAAGTAGATATTTTATGACAGGAAATCAGGTTTGAATGCATTACAATCTGACAATATTTTGACGGATTTTAAAGGGGATCCGGGAACTGTTACACAATATATACAAGCTACTCCTCAAAATCAAACAATAGCATTGCGCTTTTATTTCAGATATCCTATAATGATAGCAGCTAAATCGTTATTTTTAAGGAGGATACCACCATGGTTTCAATAATTGCAGGAGAGAAGGGCAAGGGAAAAACAAAGTATCTTATTGACCGGGCCAACGCATCCATTGCCCAGGCGAAGGGTTCCGTTGTTTATTTAGATAAGAGTTCCAAACATATGTATGAGTTGAATAACAGGATTCGTTTGATCAATGTGAGCGAATTCCCCATTTTATCCTCCGATGGATTTGTGGGATTCATTGCGGGACTCATTTCTCAGGATCATGATATTGAAACGATCTTTCTCGACAGCTTTTTAAAGCTTTCCATGTTGGAGGGGGCCGATATTACCGCAACCATTGATCACCTGGAGAACCTGGGAGCCAAGTATCAGATTGATTTTGTACTTAGCATATCCATGGATGCTGAGGCACTCCCTGAAAATGCGAAAAAGGATATTTTAGTGGCGCTGTAAAAGCCGTTTTATATTGCTGCATAGCAAATCCTCCCAGGCGGGCTGAGGCGCTATGCAGTTTTTTGTTTTTCTGAAAAATCCCTTACAGTTTTTATCTTTTTGTTTTAGAAAAGTAAGAAAAAATACAGTACTTAAGCCCTGGTTATCAACCTCTGTGTTATTGAAAAATGTGCCTCCATCCCTTATAATAAATTTTCGAGTTTGAGGAGAGCGGTGTGGATAAA
>CALISX010000314.1 GCA_938041725.1 uncultured Lachnoanaerobaculum sp. | reverse complement strand
GGCAGAGCCGCAGGGGGCTTATTGGATGAGTCCCCGGGTATGGGAATGCCTGCATATCTGTGGAACAAATGAAGGCCTGCAGGATCAATCCTGTGGAATTAGGTAAAGCGGCGGCAAGGAAATGCCCGCCATGATTTGGTAAGGATGAAAGGAAACAACCATGGATGGAAATATTTTAGTAACTCCGGAAGAATTATTGAAATGTGCTTCAGAGTTTTCAGCAGCTGGAAACACTATGTACCAGATGTCCAGTGAAATGCTTCAAACGGTACGGTACCTAAATGCCGTATGGGGCGGCAGTGCTGCCAATACCTATATCGGCAATTTTGCCCGGTTTGATGAAAATTTTTACAATCTGAAGGCGGTGGTTGACGTTCACGCCCGGGCTCTTACGGATATGGCTAATACATATCAGCAGGCTGAGCTTAGGAATGTGGAAATTGCCAGTGATTTTAAGGGAAATGTTTTGGAGTAGGCTTTCTGGATCTTTGGAATATACCGTAAGCGGGGCTGTGATAAGCGATGTGGGGAGGAAGAGAACCCAGAATCAGGACAACTTTTATTTTGAAGGGTTGATCAATGGGGACAGATCCCATTCCCTTCGCTATAAACTGCAAGGGGCTGCACTGCCCCGGGCCTACGCCCTTATGGATGGCATGGGGGGAGAAAAGCTGGGAGCACAGGCATCGCTTGAAGCTGCCGGCTTTTTTTCTCATATTAATAAAAAAATTCTTAAGGCACTATCCAGGGCGAACCAAAGGGACAGGGAGCGGATGTTTAACAGTCTGGTCTACAGCATGAACCAAAGGGTATGCCAAATGGCCCAAAGGCACCAGGTCAAGCAGTCGGGAACCACCTTTGTAGGGGTGTTTCTGGCAGGAAACAGGGCCTATCTGATCAGTGTGGGTGACAGCAGAATATTTTTAATTCGTGAAGGAGCAGCCCTTTTGCAAAATAAACTGGACACCATATACCTGTCAGTGGTGGAGAAGGGGAGAAAAAAAGAGATTAGGGGGGGACTGAGCCAGTTTTTGGGAATGGATACATTAGAGTATGATCTGGCACCCCATATAAGGGAACTGGATTTGAAGGCGGGGGACCGTTTTCTAATATGCAGCGATGGATTGACAGATTATGTCAGCAGGGAGGAGATTGGAGAAAGGGTATGGGGCACTTCCATGGAGGATTCCCTGGATATTCTTTTGCATTTGGCTCTGGAACGGGGAGGCGGAGATAATGTTACCATTCTCCGCCTGGATATTAAGGACGCCCATTCCGCCCTTAAATAAACTCCTACACTGGTGTCCGGCGTATCTATCTGTATAACTCCCCGGCAGCACCGTAGATATAAGTCTGCGCGCCACTTCGCTGCCAAGCAGCTCCCGTGCCGCTGACAGGTATTCGCAATCCGAGCCTGTG